>JAIERY010000326.1 GCA_019746425.1 Cytophagaceae bacterium | reverse complement strand
CAACAAGAATGGTCGCTTCTGTTAGTGATGAGTTTAGAACGCTCATTTTCAAAGATTTTTAAATGCGGGAGCCCTGAGGCAGGATGCCTTTATTAATAAGGGTCACTCGGCTGGAGCCGAGGCAGGCGGGGATCTCGTCCTTTTGTATACAGTTTAAGTTATGAATAGATTTTTTTTGTCCCCGCTTATTTTTTTATTTCTTTTTTCCTGCGGGCAGAATAAAAATCTGGTAGTGAATAAGGCACAGTCGAAAGACTACTCGGAAATCAATAAATATAAAAAGATCCGCGGCAACTGGCTGAACTTTGATTTCGATGAGGCAAAGATTTATTTATATGGGCCTGGGAAAGTAAAAGGCCTGAGCAAACACTTATTATTGAAAATGGAAAATTAAATGCTACTGTAGTCAATAAAGAGGGAATAAAATTGAGTGATGCGCAGATTGCTTATACTGATCAGGTATTGTCAGGCAAGCTGGGTAAAACCAAAGATGAAGCAGCTTCATGCTTTTTGCCTCACCATGGTATCGTTTTTTATAAATCAAATCTTCCTGTCGCTCATGTTTTTATCTGTATTATGTGCCAGCAGATGCAATCCGTACCAGAAAGTAAGTACCACGATGTAGATTCTTTTACCGCTTTGATTAAAGAAGTTGGTCTTCCTATCTTTCAAAGACCCCTTTGAAACGGATGAGTATTATAAAAGTGAAGGTTTTGAAAAAATAGTTTGAAGTATTTTTGCCACAAAGGCACTAAGACACAAAGCTTTCTAATTAATGTCTTTATTTATATCCAACATTCAACATTTTGGAATCATCTCTTCCTCTTGCAAACCAGGGAGGATGCTTTTATTAACTTGTAACTTTCAACCTGTAACCTTCAACTCACCGAAGGCTTTTAAATTCCTAATCCATCTTTCAATATTCCTAATTGTACTTTATGTTTGTGCTCTAAGCGTAATCTTAGGTCGCAATAATACCCATTAAAAACCCTCATTTTCAAACAAATACTGATTTTACCAGGCATTATTCAATGCTATCTATATGTAAATTTTTTTATTTTAACTTATTCATTATCAGATACTTATGAAAATATTTTCAAAGGTTTCCTTGTTTTTAATATTAATCGCAACGATAATTGTATAAAGAAATTTAAACGGGGCTTATGGATGATCCGTAATATGATTACTTGAATTATAAAAACCGTATGAAAAGCACGAAATTAACATTATTTACCGGGTCACTTTTTTCCGCAATACTGACAACACTATTAATACTGACAACACTATTATTATGTCAGATGCCATGCAATACTTATGGGGCAGTATATACTGTAAATAGTATGGCAGATGCAGGCGCAGGAGCGGGAGCTAACGGCGATTTGAGATATTGCATCAATCAGGCAAACGCAGTAGCCGGTCCGCATACCATTAACTTTACAGGTATGGCGGGAACCATTACCCTCACAGGTACATTGCCTGTGTTCACTCAACAAATCACATTGGCGGGGAACACTTCAGCAGGTTATGCAGTAAATGCGCCGACGATTCAGATCAATGCAGCAGGAGTGGCAGGATGGGGATTTTTATTTAATGCAGCCGGTGGTGCAAATTCCATCATAAGAGGTTTAGTAATCAATAGAGCCATGTTCACTAATATTGAAGTGAACGGAGTAAATGGCATAACTATACAGGACTGCTTTATCGGAACCAACCTGGCAGGGACAGCAAGCACTGGCGGTAATCCAAACTTCGGAATTGCTATTATAAATTCTGATAATTGTAATATCACAAATTCTGTTGTATCCGGACATCTTGTTCACGGTATCTTAGTGAACGTAAACAGTGACAACACAACTATCAGAGGAAATAGAATCGGTACAAATAATTTGGCAACTGCCGCTATTGCAAATGCAGTACATGGAATTGAAATCAACAATAACAGCACAGGTACCATTGTCGGGGGAGCTCTGGCCGCAGACAGAAATATTATTTCAGGAAATGGACAAATAGGCGTTTCTGTCATCGCTTCTGCCACTCCGCAAATCATTAATAACTATATTGGTGTAAATGCCGCCGGCAATGCCGCTGTTGCAAATGGAGTACATGGGATTTTAATAGATGCTTCAGCTGCTGCGGCCATTACCAATAATGTGGTTTCTGGTAACGCGATTTTCGGAATGCTTATTCAGAATTCAGATAATCATATCATTAAAGGAAATAAAGTGGGAGTGAATGCTGCCGGTACTGCCGCCATCGCGAATGTTGCCCAGGCAGGAATAAGCTTACTTAATGCCGACTTTGTACAGGTCGGAGGTACGCTGGCAGGTGAAGGAAATACTTTATCAGGAAATGGTGATGTGGGATTAAGGCTGGAAACTTCTTTGAATGCGATTATCGAAGGAAATTTTATTGGAACAAATTCCACAGGTACTGCAATGATTGGAAATAATTCTTCGGGAATTTTCGCAACTACTGGTTGCAACAATAACCGGATCGGCGGTACATCCGCGGCAGCGAGAAATATTATCTCAGGAAACAGAATTCACGGCATTCAGTATATGAACAACTGTAACGATTTGCTGGTAGAAGGAAATTATATCGGAACAGATGTAAATGGTGCAGGAACAATAGCTACGTTTGGAAATGGAGAAGTAGGTGTTCATATAAGTAACGGATGTTTAAGACCGGTTATCGGGGGAACGACTGCCACCAGACGGAATGTAATTTCAGGAAACGGAAGATTGTGGATACCAGGTGGAAATAACGGGACAGGTATTGTTCTGATCAACGCGGTTACAAACGCCATCATCTCTTCTAATTATATAGGATTACAGGCAGATGGCACTACTGCATTGGGAAATGCAGAAAATGGTATAGTATTATTAGGCGGATGTAACAACGCATTGATCGGAGGTGCTACCGTAGCGGAAAGAAATATTGTTTCCAGCAATGGCTTTCAGGGAATCGTTTTAAATGGATCAAGTACTGCCGACATCATCAATAATTATTGCGGTGTTGATGCTACAGGAACAGCAGTGCGTGGCAATGGTCAATCGGGTATCATTTTAATCTTTTCCAACAATACTGAAATAGGAAGAGCGATTGCAGGACAGGGAAATATTCTTTCCAACAACGGGGAGCATGGCGTTCACCTTGTGGGTGGAAACGCGTGTCCTGTTTATAATAATCTCATAGGTGTTGCCGCTAACGGTACTACCCCTATGGGAAATAAAAATGGCGGAGTTTATATACAAGGCGTAGGCGGAGGAACGAATGGCAGTGATAACATAATCGGAGGACTTGGAGCTTTGCAGGCAAATACCATCGCGTATTCTACAGGTACAGGAAGCAATCCCGGATTAGGAAATGGTTTTGGAGTCGGTGTTGCGCACAACGATCAGGGATTGAGAAATACGATTATTGGAAATAAAATTTTCTGCAATGCAGCTTTAGGGATAGATCTGAATTTTGCGGGGTCATTCGGAGCGCCAAGCAATGGTGTAGGTAACGGCGGAAAAGCCGCACCGACCATCACAGCAGTAACTGCAACTACTACTTCAGGCACCGGTACGAACGGAGAAACCATTCATGTATATTCCAATGTCACCTGCACTACTTGTCAGGGTGAAACATATCTGGGAAGTGCAGTTGTAGCCGGAGGAACATGGTCTGTTACTCACGTTGCGGTTACAGATCCTTCCAAAAACAGCGCGACTGCTACGAATGCTACACAGGGGACTTCGCAGTTCAGTTGCAATATTTTATTGCCGGTAGAATTTTTAGATTTTAAAGTGAAAGCTCTTGATAGATCAGTGTTGTTATACTGGTCTGTTGCATGTCAAAAAGACAATGATAAATTCATTGTAGAAAAAAGCATCGACGGAGAGACTTTTTATTCGATTGGTGAAGTGGACGGACATGGCACTGTAAACTTTTCGATTCAGTATGACTTCGAAGATAAATTCCCATCGGCAGGGATATCTTATTATAGAATTAAACAAATAGACTTTAACGGGCAGTCAAAATATTCAGTAGTGAGAGCTGTAGAATATTTCGGAACAGGGGTGACGGTATATCCTAATCCAAGCGCAGGGTATGTATTTGTAAGATCCCGTGATGCTATAAAATCCATATTGATTTATAATGCTATCGGGCAATTGATTCTGACTGAAGCGCAGCATATTTCTGATGATGAATGGAAGATAGACCTTTCGTCATTCGCTCCGGGAATTTATCATATCCATGTAGAGTCTGAAACAGAAAAATCAGTTCATAAACTTTACAGACAATAATTTAAAAAGTCCCCCCCAATACGAAGGATTATTTTAAAAGTTTCGTGATCAAAAATTATATAAAAAATTCATGAATAATTTGAGCTTTCTGAATAGAGAATTCAGATGCTTTTATTAAATTGAAAAAAAAGATCAACTTTAAAAACAAATGAAAAAATTGACAACGCTTATCATTTCTGTATTTATTGCAACGGGAATTATTTCCCTGATCTTTGTGCTCCCTTCCTTTAAAATGAAAGTTACTCAGGAGCCCGCGGTTTTTAATGTCTTTACCGACAAATGGGAGAATGGTATTCCCACAGGTTTCATGGGAGAAAAAAACGGAACGAGTCTGAAGCTGGACGATGCCTGGAAAACCAATCCTTATAAAGGAGAAAAATGTATAAAGTTCGCTGTAGACAATTCTGAAAACTGGCGAGGAATTCATATTCAGTTTACGGGTGCATGGAATGTTTCATTAGACGAAAAAACTAAACTGGCTGATCTTACAGGATATGACAAATTAGAATTCTATGCACGCGCTGAGACAAAAGACAACAGTATATATGTGCTTCCTGAAATCGGAGTAGGCGGTGGCGGTGGCGCAGAAGATAAAAAGAACGATACCTTTATTGAGATCGGACCGGAATGGGGAAAGCATACATTAAGCCTGAAAGGTATGGATCTGAAAAGGATGAATACATTATTGTATATGGTGCTGCCGGAAGGGACTTTATACATGGATGAGATAAGGTTTGTAAAAAAAAAGTAAAAAATAAAAAGTAAAAAAATACCGGAGATAAGATTATGCATTTAACATTACTGAGAAACCTTTTACTTATTATTCCGCTGTTCCTGTCAGCGACCTGTTCCAAAGTGGTGCTGGTGCAGCAGGAAGATTTGTACAAGAGTGCGGAAGATCTCATGGAGATTGATCCGACCACGACCACGGACAACGGCTTTAAATCTGCCAACACGAGAGAAGGATGGACTTTGTTGTGGACTGATGAGTTCAGCGGCACTAATATTGATACCACTTACTGGGAGCATGAAGTCAACGGAAGCGGGGGAGGAAATAATGAGCTTCAGTATTATACAGCATCCAAGGCAAACTCATACATCAAAGATGGTTTCCTGGTGCTCAAAGCAATTCAGCAAAATTACAAAGGCAAATTTTACACTTCTGCCAGGTTGAGGACAGCGAAAAAAGCTGACTGGACTTATGGCCGTTTCGATATCAGATGCAAACTTCCTGAAATGCAGCAGGGAATCTGGCCTGCGATATGGATGCTGCCAACAGATTATGTATACGGTACATGGCCTCAGAGTGGCGAGATAGATATTATGGAGGCAGTAGGTAAAGAACCAAGAACATTATATGGCACCATTCACTTTGGTGATCCATGGCCGCAGAATAAATGGAAAAGCGGTGTGTACAAACTGAAAGACGATGAACCAAGTTTTTCAGAAGCTTTCCATGAATTTTCTGTTGAGTGGGAACCCAATGAAATCAGATGGTATATCGATGATGTGCTGTATGCAACCAGAATACCTGAAGATCTTACTCCGCACAGATGGCCGTTTGATCAGAATTTCCATATGATATTAAACCTGGCTATCGGCGGTAACTGGCCGGGCCCTCCTGATGAGAATACTACATTTCCAAAATACATGTATGTAGATTATGTAAGGGTGTACAAGAAAAATAGTTTATAATTTTTTTACTGAAATAATTGAGAATGTATATACAATTAAATAAGAAAGCATTACTGGCAACCGCACTGACCATTTTCTCTTTTATGGATTATGCGTCGGCAACAGGTCCAGGCAATGACAGCACGGAGATAAAAGCACCTGTAATAAAATTCGGGCTGGTGAGAAAGACACAACTGTCGCCGGAAAATTCCGGGAGCATCACCTCCAGTCCTGTGCCGCGATCATTGATGCAGAATTTTCTCAGCGGACTTACTGTAGGGGGTTACTATCGTGGACTTTTCCTGAGCAGAAAAATGACGCATCCTTATGGCACCTATGGAGTGAATAAGGCAATGATGATAGGAGAAGGACAATATGATCCGATGATACTCATGTATGTGGGAGGAAATCCAACTCCGGCAACAAGTTTCGGAACAGAGCTTATTGTGTTGAATCCTTTTACCGCATACCCCGGGCCGGGACAAGGCTTTGGTCAGGTTACTCCATATTTTAATATGGTGCTGCGGGGCAGCATCAATACCAAACATGCCAACTTTTTCATCATGGCTGGTGGTATTGAATGGTTAAGACTTACTCCTTTTACTTTCGGAACGAATACAGGTTTTAACAGATACTCTATTTTTGAAAGAAGACCATGGGATCCGGTGGGCAATATTAAAAACCGTTATGCCAGTTATTACTACAGCGGTACCATCAACCAGGATGCAAGGTTTGGTACAAGAGGATTTAAAGGGTTTATTGTAAATGCATTCGTAC
>JAIERY010000309.1 GCA_019746425.1 Cytophagaceae bacterium | reverse complement strand
CCTAATCCATCGGCGAATATATTTAATGTTACCCTGCCTCATACATCTGCAGAATCTGTTGTAGTTTTATATGATGCGCTGGGAAGAGAAGTATTCCGTAAAAATTTATTTGAAGCTGAAAGCAACTTCACCTTCGGTACTGAACTTACAAATGGACATTATCTTTTGAAATGGATTTCCGGTTCAGAGATTAAGACAGTAAAACTGGTGAAGGAATAGTTTAGGCTGTCGTGGGCTTAAAAATAATACCTTAATAGCCCATGCCTTAAGGCATGGGCTATTAAGGTATTATTTTTAGATAGGCCGGTTGTTATTTCTATTTTTTTGTAATTTGAATTTTTTATAAGTATGCCACGATACAAACTTACGATAGAATATGATGGCAGCCGCTACAATGGCTGGCAGGTGCAGAAAGGAAAAGACACCATACAAGGTAAATTTTTCGATGCCTGTCGTAATGTTTTTGAAACGGAAGATTTTGAGTTTTATGGCTCCAGCCGGACAGATGCCGGAGTGCATGCGCTCGCACAGGTCGCACACCTGGATGTAAAGACTTCCCTTAAACCTGAAATCATTCTTAAAAGATTAAATGAAACATTATTCGCCGATATCAATGTATTACGTGTGGAGAAAGCGGATAATGCCTTCAACGCAAGGTTTGATGCAGTGGCAAGAAGTTATGTGTATCATATATCCCTGAGAAGGTCTGCTTTCGGAAAATCATTTGTCTGGTGGGTAAAAGATGAAATAGATGTTCAGAAGATGAAAGAAGTGGCAAAGCTTTACACAGGCTTTAAAGATTTTGATTCCTTTTCCGAAAGAACTCCCGAAGAAAAATCTACCACGGTAGAAATAAAGCATGTAAATATTGTTAGTGAAGACGCTTCTGTATTTGTGCACATCATTGGCTCGCATTTCCTTCCGAAGATGGTACGCCGCATGGTAGGAGTGATGGCAGAAGCAGGTAAAGGAAATCTGTCGTTAAAAGAAATAGAAGAATTTTTTCAAGAATATTCTGAAAAGGCTGGCCGGTATACTGCTCCTCCATCCGGTTTATACCTGGAGAGGGTTTATTATAAAGGAGAAAAAATAAGTACTGATTTTAAAAAATGTTTGAGTCTTAATTAAGATTTAATCCTGCCAGCACACCTATCCATGGTTTATTCTGATAAATCCAGATATCATTATTGTGATCAGTTAAATAGCCGAAACCCAGCGCCAGTCCTGCGTTGAATTTATGAGCGATAGAAATATTCACATGTATGTATGTTCGTGCGAAAGCTTGAGTTCTATATCTCCTGCTTCCTCTTCCTCGAATTAATCACCGCTTTGATCTCGCCATAAGAGTAATTATCTCCCAAAGCAATTTTGATAGGGCTCAGATAAGTTTCGCCATGTAGTTTGATCGCTTCTTCTATCACAGCAATCTTTTCTTTGGATACAATTTCTTCCAGTTCAATTTCTCCAAGGGCAATAAGTTCTGCCAGATGCCCTTCGATGGTGCTCACACTCATTTTTCTTGCCTCTGCTATTTCTTCCGCTTTCTTTCCCTGCTTGAATAAGTTCAGCGTTTCGGTTTTAGTATCTGTCTTGGTAACAGTTTTCTTAAACACGTTTCCTGCTTTCTTGCTCATGTTAGATGTAACATTGTGCGTGGTGCAGAACTGCTGAATCACTTTTATAAATGAAGTGCCGTATTTGTTGATCTTGATTTCTCCGAATCCGGAGATCATTCTAAGGTCGAACATATCTGTCGGCAGGAATGTAGCAAGTTCCTGAAGCGTTGCATCGGAAAGTACAATATACGCCGGTACATTTTCTTCGTCCGCCAGTTTGTTTCTCAACTGTTTTAATTCAAGGAACAGTTCAGAATCAAACTCAGGTACTTGCTGGTTCTGATGCTGCTCAGAAACTTCGCTGATCAATACTCTCTTTTCTCCTTTGATCACCGGCCAGCTTTTTTCAGTAAGCGTAAGAATAGGATAAGGATCGTCTTTTTGCTCGAGCAAACCTTCGTTGATCATCTCCCTGATGTATTTTACCCACTGCTCTTTGCTTAGTTCTGTTCCTATTCCGTAAGTTTTTAAACCTTTGTGCGTGTAAATTATTTTTTCTGATTTTGATCCGCGCAGGAAGTCCACTACATAGTTGATCCCAAACTTCTCTTCCAGTCTTGCCACTGCAGACAATGCTTTCTGCGCGATAAGTGTAATATCTTTCTTCACGTAGCTTGTCAGGCATACATCACAGTTTCCGCAATAGTCAGGAAATTCTTCTCCGAAATAGTTCATGAGGTATTTTCTTCTGCAGCTTTTGATCTCGCAGAATTCCGCCATGAGGTTTAATTTTTTCATCATCAGGTCGGAGTGCTCTTCGTTCCTCTCATTCTCCATCATCTTCTTCAGCTTGAACAGATCGCTGGAGCTGTAGAAAAGTATGGCCTCGCTTTTTACTCCGTCTCTTCCCGCACGTCCCGTCTCCTGGTAGTATCCTTCTATATTTTTTGGCAGGTCCACGTGAATGACATAGCGCACGTTGGACTTATCAATGCCCATTCCGAATGCGATGGTGGCTACCATTATTTTAACTTTATCTTTAATGAAGAGATCCTGGTTTTCCTCTCTTGTTTTTTTATCCAGCCCTGCGTGGTAAGGTCTTACTGAAAATCCTTCGAGTCTTAATTTGGCAGCAAGCTCTTCCACCGATTTCCTGGAGAAGCAATAAATCACACCCGACTCTTCTCTTTTAGAGCGCAGATATCTTACCAGTCTTTCGTAATGATTCTTCTTGTCCTCTACCGCGTAGCTGATGTTGGGTCTGTTGAAGCTGGAAATAAAAACTCCCGGATCCTGCAGATGCAGCTGATTGATAATATCTTTTCTCGTCAAATCATCTGCCGTAGCAGTAAGTGCGATGAAAGGTACTGAAGGAAATTCTGAGCGTAGCTTATTCAGCATCAGGTATTCCGGACGGAAATCATGTCCCCACTGGGAGATGCAATGCGCTTCGTCCACTGCAAAGAGCGATACATTTACTCCTTTGAGGAAATCTATGAACTGTTGTTCCTTTCCGAAAAATCTTTCGGGAGCAACATAAAGTAATTTTAATTTTCCGCTTTGAATTTTTGCGATAGTTTCCATCTGTTCGCTGATGCTGATGGAAGAGTTAAGGCATGCTGCTTCTATTCCATTGAGCTTCAGGCCATCCACCTGGTCTTTCATTAATGAAATGAGAGGCGAGATGACAACCGTAAGACCGTTAAATAAAAGGGCCGGGATCTGGTAGCAGAGAGATTTTCCTCCGCCAGTGGGCATTAAGACAAATGTGTCTCTTTTACTGAGTAAATTATTTATCGCTTTTTCCTGTTCAAACCTGAAGCTGCCGTATCCAAACTTCTCCTTAAGAACATCTAAAGCCGTCTTTATTTCCGACATCCAGTTGAAATATTTTTCAAAGTTCTAAAAATACCGGACGCTAATTTACTCATCTTTGAAAATGTAAATGCCTTTATGGGTTAAAAGTTATTCACATTAAAAAATTTCATGTCGTTTCCGCCATGCTTCATTCATGATAACAAAACCTAATTTACAACTGCTGGTAAAAAAAATCCTTCAAATAAATTTATCAATTTCTTTTAGTAAGCATTGAAAATTTCTACGGATATCCTTAATAAAAAATCCATTACAGTAACTGTTCCACTGCAGAGTAATTGCAGAAGTATGTAATCACATCATCATGCTGGAGCAAATAAAATTATAACCTGCAATACTAAACCTTCAGAAAAAAATCCCGAAAAAATTCAGATCATACCAAAATACTTTTCAAATTTTGAAAGAAACTTAATAGCTGATCTTATTGTCTGAGTTGGATACGACATCTTTTTATCCTTCATCTTCTTTGGGAAGCACGGGGATTGAATGGATATACTTTATTATATATTACACCCAAGACATATACAGTAATTGAAAATAAAACTCACGTAAACTATTAGCCTCCAAATACCTCTGAATTTCGCTAAATAACTATTTTTTCTGGTATTCATCCGGTATAAACCGGATAAATAAAGGCCTCTGTTTTCTCTAAAAAGGCCTGTTTTTTCATTTTCTGAAACCACCTCTTTCAGAAGCTTTGGGATATATTCTTAGATTAATAATCAATCACTGAATGTCCTTATTCTTAAATTAAACCAGGAAATTATGCTAAAAAGTTTACCGCTCATTTTACTATTCGTTTTGGTTGCTTTAACAGGCAGCGCTCAGAAAATAGTAGGCTACCTCCCAAGTTATCGCGACCCCAGTCCTACCAATATTCAGTACAGTAAGCTGAATACAATTATTTACGCTTTTATCAACCCTAATACCACGGGAAATCTTATCACTACCAATGTCGGCAATGCCGCATTTGATTTTGATATGACACACTTCCTTACGGTGAAAAACAATTGCAGCAACTATGGTGTAAAGTTGTCCGTTTCTCTTGGCGGTGCCGATGCAGGAAATCTGAGATCAAACCGTCTGAATGCTGTCTCCGGAAATGCAACTTACAGGGCTACTCTGGTAAGCGAACTGGTGAACTTTGCCATCACGCATAACCTCAGCGGCATTGATGTGGACTGGGAATTTCCTACCACTGCAGCAGCGCGCACCAATCATGAAGCTTTGCTTTCTGCATTGCGCACCGCGATCAATGCATCTGCCAATCCTGCCATCAGAATTGGAGTGGCAGTAGGAGGAGAGTATACAGGAAGTCCGAACCACATGCAATATTTCAATACTCCTGCCATTACCTATGTAGATGACTTTCATATTATGGCTTATGATTTTCCATCTAGTTATAGCACCAATCATTCCTCTCTTACCGATGCACAGAGTTCTATCACACAATGGAACACAGTGAAAGGAGTTCCAATGAGTAAGATGTACCTTGGCGTTCCTTTTTACGGAAGAAATACTGCGCGTACGCTGGAGAGTGATTACAGAAATTTTTCTGCAGGAGCTGCAAGTTATAATGTAGATACTTACAGTGGCTGGTATTATAATGGAAAGACTACGCTGGAAACAAAAACAGACTGGATCATCAGCCAGGGCGGGCAAGGAATTATGATCTGGGATCTTGGACAAGACAGAACAGATGCATATTCTCTGCTAAGTGTAATTTATACAAGAATGTCCACACTTTGTCCTGCACCTCAGCCAAGTTTGGGTCCTGATGTCGGGTTCTGTTCAGGTAGTGTGAATTTAAATTCCAATGTAGCTGCGCAGGCCGGAAGAACTTTTACGTGGAAACGCAATGGAAGCGATGTAGTAACCAATTCTGCGACAGCAAATACTTATACCGCAACACTCGGCGGAACATATATAGTGGAAGTGACACAGTCAGGCTGTACAAAAACAGATCAAATCATTGTTACTGCAGGAAGTTCTCTGGGTACTACAGGCGATACACGCTGTGGTCCGGGTACAGTAAATCTCTCAGTAACTACAGCAGGAGGCCCATTCGATTGGTATGATGCGCTCACAGGCGGAACGAAAGTATATACCGGAGCTAATTACAGTCCGGGCATATCGGCGACCACCACTTATTATGTGCAGGAGAATACAGGATCCTCTACTTATAATGCCGGTAAGGCAGTGATCAGTGTTCCGGCGGCATGGAATGAAGCGGGTTATGAAGCTACCAACAGTTTGCCGAGGCATGCGCAGAAAATAGTAGTAAGTCAGGATCTGACTATTCAGCCTGTAAAGATCTGGACTTCCAATCAGGCAATTACCGGAGTGAAAGTTATGGTGATATCCGGTGTGAATGGTACTTCCGTGGTTTCCCAGACTACACCAGTAAACTTAGCAGCCAATGGCAGTCCGTATACGCTTACAGTAAATCTTACTCTTACCGCAGGAACCTATTATGTGGGAGCGTATGCTCCTGTACCAGGCGGCGGCGGTACAGGCATATGGCTTGAGTCCAATACCAATTATCCAACCAGCCAGGCAGGAGTGTACAGCATCGAAGGAAAATCTTATGCGAATTATGGTTCAGGTTTTAATGCAGCGCAGACACCCACTCACTATGGACAATTATTTGATTGGGTAATCACCACTGGTATTGTTCCTCCTTGCGGAAGAACTCCTGTAGTAGCAACGGTGAATGCTGCTGCGAATACAGGTCTTACCGTAAGTGCAGCTTCTCCGGTTTGTGTGGGTGTGGACGGAAGTGTGACGGTGCAGAGCAGTGAAACAGGTGTGAGCTATCAGCCATACATCGGAGCGAGTACAGTTGGAACAGCAGTGAGCGGCACCGGCAGCAATATTACCTTAACCGTAAATGCAGGAAACTTATCAGTTGGAAGTAATACCATCACAGTGAAAGCAACAAAAACCGGATGCGGCACGGTGGATCTCGCTACACAGCCAACGATCACAGTGAATGATGTTCCTGCACAGCCTTCCACTATAGCAGGAAGCACTCCTGTATGCCTTGGCAGTCAGAATTACAGTGTCACCAACGTGGCCGGAGTTACTTATACCTGGTCAGTTTCAGGAGGAGGAACAATAACCGGAACAGGAAATGCGATCAGTGTAAACTGGGCAAGTGCAGGCACGCATACTTTGACCTGTACGCCATCGAATACTTGTGGAAACGGAACCGCAAGAACAAGGAACATTACAGTGAATGATGTTCCTGCACAGCCTTCCACTATAGCAGGAAGCACTCCTGTATGCCTTGGCAGTCAGAATTACAG
>JAIERY010000406.1 GCA_019746425.1 Cytophagaceae bacterium | reverse complement strand
CATTAGCATCTTTTACTTCCTCATAATAAATGAAATAAGCATTTCTTCTATTGTATGCATTAATTACATTAAATGTCAGATCTGATTCTCCCCACTTAGGTTTAAATTTCCATACTAGTCCGAGGTCAAGCCTGTGATAGGAGGGCATCCTGAAACTATTTCTGTCAAGGTATTCCGGTACGACAATGGACGAAGCAGGAAAATAATCCTGAAGATAAAATCTTCCAACCGCCAGGGAAATCGCATTTCCCGTTCCATATACCCATGTTCCGGTGATATGTACTCTTTCAGATAGCTTATGCATTACCACCAGGCTTATGTCATGCCTTCTGTCGTACCTGGCAGGAAATTTATTTCCCTGATTTATACCCTCAAATTTTTTCCACGTCCAGGAAAGTGTATATCCTACCCAGCCTGTTGTTTTACCTTTTTTCTTTTCAAAATAAATTTCATTTCCATAAGCCCATCCTTTTCCAAATAAAAATTCATCTGTCAGGTTAGGATTTGCAAACAGCTGCGCTCCGTCTTTGAAGTCAATTTGCCTCTTCATCCACTTGTAATATACTTCATCGGTTAGGAGAAACTTATTTCCGAACATAGCAATGGAAATTCCGCTGGCAATCTGATCGGAACGCTGTGGCTGGACAACTTTAGTAGATGGATACCATATGTCTGTAGGAAGTGAGGCTCCTGAATTAGATACAAGATGTATATACTGAAACATTCTGGCATAGCTGGTTTTCAGCGATATTTTTTCTGTTAAGATATACCGTACCGATGCCCTTGGTTCTATGCCATTGAAAAATTTATTGTCATTCAGAAAGGTTGAATATCTTAAGCCTGTATTTATCCTCCATCTTGGATTGATGGTATAATCATCGGAAATATATACTGCGAGTTCTGTTGCATTAAGGTCTTCCCCTGAATTAAATAAAACCTTACCGTCATCGCTTCCTGCCTTGATCCTGCCTACTACGAATTTATGATAGATAGATTGAAAGCCGAATTTCAGATGGTGCTTGTCATTTAAGTAATAATCAAAATCTCCTTTTAAATTATAATCTCTTATTTTGCTTCCCAGGCTGAAGGAGAAAGAACTTATTTTATTTTCTATATTGTAGTAATAGTCAGAAAAGATAAAAGAGATATTAGAGAATAGTTTTGAACTGTACAGGTGATTCCATCTTAGTGTGGAAGTAGAATTACCCCATTTAAAATTAAAATCAAAGTTATCGCTGTTAAAGCCAAAAATATCTTTCCCGAAATATCCGCTTAAGAACAGACGATCTTTTTCTCCGAGATTAAAATTTACTTTGGCATTAAGGTCATAAAAATAATAATCAGGAATGGGATTGTAATCGGCCTTGTCTTTATTCAATCTGTTGATCTGCCTCGTGATAATATCAAAATAGGTTCTTCTTCCTGAGATAATAAATGATGACTTGTCTTTTTTAATTGGAGCTTCCAGAGTAAGCCTGGAAGCAATGAGGCCGATACCTCCCGAGCCTGAGAATTTATTTTTGTTCCCTTCATTCATTCTTATATCTACTACAGAAGACAATCTTCCTCCGAATTGAGAAGGAAACCCTCCTTTATATAGCTCTACATCTTTCACTGCATCCGG
Organism: Cytophagaceae bacterium; assembly: GCA_019746425.1. GTDB lineage: Bacteria > Bacteroidota > Bacteroidia > Cytophagales > Cytophagaceae > JAIERY01. Next base: position 5,113 of record JAIERY010000406.1, on the reverse strand, counting down.
ATTGAATACACTGAAGAAACCAAAGAGATGTGAAGCATTGTATACCGGCGCTTCATCTAATAAAATTAAATTCTGATCCGGGCCGCCGCCGCGTACATATAAGCCAGCTGCACCTTCACCGCCCGATTGTACTCCTGGTTTCAATTGAAGTGTTTTTAATAAATCTACTTCTCCAAAAAATGCAGGAATGAGCTTTGCTTCTTTGGGTGTGATTTTTACCGTGCTCATTTGAGTGCTTTCAAGCTGCTCTTTGTGAGGATCTGTTTCGATTACAATTTCCTCCATTTCTTTTACCTCAGATTCCAGGTATATATTCAGCTGAATATTTTTATCCAGGTATATTTTTTTTTCTATAGATAAATATCCGAAATAAGAATAGATGAGCGTGATACTGTCTTTTGGGAAAGTGATAGAATAAAAGCCATATTCATTGCTGAGAATTCCTTTATTGTATTTTTCTGAATATATACTGGCGCCAATCAGGTCTTCTCCTGTTTCTTTATCTTTGACATATCCGCTGATGGTAAAATGTTGCTGGGCGCAAAGCACTTCAGATGCAAAAAGCAGGATTAATAATAAAAAAATATGAATAGGCCCCTTATTCATTATTGCTGATTTGTAGGAAAATTAACAGGATATTCCTTAAAACACACGAAAAAAATATATCTTTTATTACATGTAAGATTAAAAAGTAACTGTGTTTTCATGTAGAGACGCGATTAATCGTGTCTCTACTAAACCAGGGAAAATCAAAAAGCCCTGTTTATGCTTAAAATGTATCTGAATTCAAAATAATCCGATACCGCCGGAGGACTGTTGAGGAAGAAAGGCATATCAAATCTTACAACTAAAGACTTAATATCGTAAGGGGCAAATTTAATTGTTAATGCAGTTCCTATGCCTGCATCGGTGCGTACTTTTCCAAAATAGTTTTTGGAAGCCTGTTTATAATTTATTATTCCCGCGTCGGCAAAAATATAAGTGTCCAGCTTAAGATTTTTTGTAATGCCCTTCGCAGGTATTTTAACATATTTATCAAAATCAATTTCAAGATTATAGCTCATACCGGAATTTCCAAAGTAGGCAAAATGTATCGTGTCGGAACCATTTACATTTTTTCCTTCAGGACTTAGGTATCCTGCATAGCCTCTCAGGTTTAATCCGCCTCCGTAATGGAAGTGATTTATATCGGCTCCATAATTGAGCCATTGTGTAGGAAAAAATCCTCTCGCCTGTGTGAACCTGTTATCGATCAATGATTCAGGATTAGCGCCGGCAAGATATAGTGAAGATTCATAAGGAAAATTTCCGACCCCCCATTGTCCGAATACTCTTGAACCGATCTCAAATTTTTTCCAGTTGATACGGTTGATCGAGTTTAAGCTGAGATAGCCATAGTTATAATCGCTTCCTATCGATGGTGTCCTTAAAGTAATTGTAAAAGCACCTGTTCCTTTCTGATAGTTATATACCTTGGAATATCCAAGATCCAATACGCCATTGATGTAATTCCTGTCATCAACAGCTGAAACATGTTGCGGCCCCCAAAGATCTCTGTATAAAAGATAATATCGGTTGGAAAGATCATTGATCAGGTATTTTGATTTAATAAAAAATCTGGAGTATCTCGGATTTTTTTGATCCTGTTTTCTGAAAGTTTTCTCAAAACCAATTTCCATTTTCCAGATCCCTGCATTGTAATATGCCTGTTCATATAGTTTAGACTGAGGTAAAAAGTTTCTGGTAATATTTTCATTGTAAATATTGAAAGCAAAAAGCTGGTGATCATTTTTGATATTTTCCGGAATACTTTCCAGGTATTGTCCCAGTCCTGTATTGAACCAGGCGGAGGCGGAGTAAACGTGCTTGCCAAAATATTTTCCTTCTATATGCGGACCTATCTGTACGCCATCATAAAAATTATACCATAGTGCCGGACTCCAGAAATTTCTTTGCTCTGCCCAGGGTGCAGTGTTAGGAGTGAAATGTTTGAATTGCCATCTGTGTATTCCGCCTTTGCCTTTTTTATTGTTGGTAAGATCTATATCAGCAAGGTAGTGCTGAGGGTCTATTTCAACAGTTTTTATTTTTTCGGTTGGCTGTACCTTTATAGTAGTAGTATAAGTTGGATGAAGCAAGTCCCATCCGTACCATTTTGCTAATACAACAGCATTAGAACTTTTCTTCTCAAACCACCTGTTTGGAATATGGTATTTATATTTGTTTCCCTTATCAGTAGTAACTACAAAGTCAACTGGCATTTCCATTCTGCCTTTTCTTTCAAAAGTAATAGAATAGGATCTGGCTTCTGGATCATTGGGAGGACTCGATATCCCTTTATTAATCACTTTGATATTCTTAATTGAATAATCAATATATTTTGTCGTCTCCAGCCACTGATCAAAAAACCAGGTGAGATCTGTTTGTGTATATTCGGTAATGGCATCTCTGAAATCTTCAGGGTAGGGATGGCAGAATTTCCATTTATTTACATAATGCTTCATCGCATTGAGAAATAAAGTATCTCCCAGTACATACTTTAAATTATAAAGCATCACTCCGGTCTTATAATATACCAGTCCATATCCGCCGCCATGTCTTATGGCCCCATTAAATCCCTGCGAGTGTGTATTTAAAGGTTCGTCAAAACCTGTCAGGACGTGCGAGAGGTATGGATAGTATAAGCTTTCATATCTCGTATCGGACGAATCGAGATGTTTATCATAATATTTTCTTCCTGATGCACGGGGGCGTTTCTCGCCGTAGATTTTATCCATCGACCATACGGTGAGGAATTGTGTGAAGCCTTCATCAAGAGATGCTCTGTACGTTTCATTGGAAGCCACCATTCCGTAAAACCACATATGGCCAACTTCATGTGCCAAAGTGCCCGCATGCGATGGATAAGTTCCCCCGTCTAATGTGATCATCGGGTATTCCATACCATCATTGGCATCGGATACAATTACTTTGGGCCAGTCATACATCCCGAAGTCTTCAGAATAAATTTTTATGACCTGCGCGGTAAACCATGCGGATGCTTGCCAGCCCCAGGCATTGGGTTCCTGGGCTAGTGCAATACATTTCACACCTTTCCAGGAAACTTCACCAATCCTGTAACTAGGGTCTGCCGTAAAAGCAAAGTTGTGTACATTCTCCGCATGGTATTGCCAGGTTTTCATTTTACCATATTCTCTCGGAGTAATGATGGAAGCCTTTCCGTCTTCGGGCTTTTTCTTGAAATTGGAAAGATCAAGTTTTTGTCGCAATGAGTCAGGCAGCACTTCTTCTCTGTTGATGAGGTTTCCTGTTGCTTCTACTACATATTCCTGGGGGAAAGTAAGTCTTACATCGAAGGTTCCGAAATTATTATAGTACTCTTTGTCAAGGTCCTGATCGGTATGCCAGGAAAATTTTTTATCATATACACAAATGGTAGGATACCAGTGAACACCATTGAAATGATCGGCATCGCCGCCTGTCGCTTTGAACATATTCATTCTTCTCCGCATGGTTCCGCCGGGATCGAAATAAGTTTTAAACTTGCAGGTCACCACTACAGAATCACCGGGCTTTAGAGGTTGTGGCAGTGCGACCCACAAAACAGTGTTGTCGAGTTCCTGGACGATTTTATAAGATGTAGTATCATTATTTTTAATTACCGGTTCCAGCCGGTTAATGGCTTTACCGTTTATTTTTAAATGTTCTATAATAGTTCCTAATCCCTGCTCTTCATATTTTCCAAACCTGTCTTTAATGTGATTATTTTTTTTGAGGTCATGATAATAAGAGCCAGGCTGAAATGCATTCTGATATAAATGAAAGTACAATTCGTTCAGAGTGAAAGGGGAGTTATTCCAGTAAGTCAGCTGATAGAAATTTCCATGAATGATATCGGTTGTGTCATCTATGTGCGCATCAATAATATAATGCACATCCTGCTGCCAGTATCCTTCGTAAGGCGGACGGTTTTTCCAGTAGTGACGGTTTTCAACTGTTCTGTATTTGTTTTCAGGAATTGAAAATTGTGCCTCAGAAGTTATCTGTGTAATTAAAATAATGGCAAGTAAAAAATATTTCATGTTAATCAGTAAATCCTACAACCGGCAAATTTTGTGAAAGTTTAAATATAAGTCAGAAAGACCATATTCCAATGACAAATGACTAATGGCCAATTATTGACAATATTTATTCAGCGCTTGTCTCGCTTCATAGAAATAAAGTCTTTCTGCCTGAAACCAGTCATTGCAGGCCCCTGATGTATCATTTAAATAATGCCTGGAATAAGCTCTGTAGTAATAGTAAGCGCCATCTTCCGGGTCAAGAGAGATTACTCTGTCAAAATCAGCAATCGAGGACTGATAATCTTCCAGGCTTTGCTTAGATAAGGCTCTGCCAAGTAAGGCATCTTTAAATTGAGGATTGATGGCCAGTGTTTTATTATAATTAATAATGGCTTCACTATAATTGCTCCTGATATAATTGAATACTTCTGCCTTGTAAAAAAATAAGCTGTCAAATTTCGGATTCAGTTCAGAAGACTTATTTAAATCGGAAAGACCTTCATCATATTTTTTTATTTTAAGCAGGCATTTTGCTCTTTTAAAAAATAAATCGTAGTCTTCAGCCGTGCTATATTTTATCGCCTGGTTATAATCGGCAATAGCCCCCTGGTAGTTTTTATAAATACGCGAATTAATTCCAGCCCTTCTTTTATAAGCCTCTACAGATTTTTTCTCATATTTCAATGCATCGGTATAGTGATATAATGCCTGTATATAATTTTTCTGTTCTTCCCAGGCAATTCCTTTTTGCAAATGCTCTTCAGCAAGTCTGGCATTCATGTAATAATAAAAAATAATGGCGCCGCTCAGAAAAACAGTTAAGAAGGATACTACTATGATGATATATTTTCTATGCTTTCTTTCTTCTTCTTTGTTTTGTTTCTTTGGCCTTGGAGTGACGGGACGATTGTATGGTCTTTGAGGTTGGGGATTTGTTTTCGTTTTATTCTGGCTCATGTATTCCAGCTTCCAGTCATATCGCTGTCTCTTATCTTTGTCGGATAAAGTCTGGTAAGCTGTATTTACTTTTTTAAAATGCTCCTCATATG
>JAIERY010000429.1 GCA_019746425.1 Cytophagaceae bacterium | reverse complement strand
AGCACGCGCAAAGCTCGCCATCATCGGTACGGGCATAAATAAGGTTTGCCTGCGCAGGACTATACACTATACCGGTAACAAAACCACCTGCCAGTATCTGCACGTTATTCCATGTATAGGTCTGTGCTTTTACCTCTCCTGAAAAAAAAATCTGCAGAACAATGATGAAGAAAAAAATCTTCGTCGTTAAAGCATACCTTTGTATATTTTTATTTTTCATCGATGACATTTTAAAGTAACTCCGGGTCCCCCATATTGAACCCGGAGTTGAAACACATAAACCGAAGAACTTGAACGTTATTAATTGAATACTTACTGATAACTCTGCTTTATCGCTTTGAGCATTACCGACGATGTTGCACACTTCAGGCTTATCATATACAGTCCCGGCGGATATTCCGGAGTAGATAAATTGATAATAGCACTGTCTGCTACACCTTCATAGATAATATCCCCCAGCATATTGCATATGCTGATCTGAGAACCAAGACAGGACACATCTATATTCAAAATAAGATTGTTGTCAAATGGATTAGGAGACAATACAGGCTCTTCCATGAAATTATTTGCCTCAACAACAATCACCGGAGAAAACATAGATGCACCTGAATAATCAACCTGCTTTAACTGATAATAATGTGCTGCGTTGCCTATACCGGCATGCAGAAAATCATACTGCTGCAATACATTTGAATTGCCTTTACCTTCTACCCTGCCAATCGGTTCAAATGTAATGGCATCTTCACTGTGTAAAATTTCAAAATAATTATTATCGTGTTCGCTCGCCGTTGCCCAATTCAGTAAAGCATTGTTCCCTTCACGGCTTCCTTTAAAATGAAGTAGATCCACCGGTAACACAGAAGTACTGATCACAAAAGTGGTGATTGATTTACCGGGAAGGTTCTGCGTAGTTGCAAGGTTCACTGCGCCTAATGTCTGCCAGTAATTTCCCACTACAGAGCGGTAAGCCTGTGCGCTGCTGATTGTACCGCTGGCCAGGGTGATATTCAATGGCTGCATACTTACATGGTCGTTGATAGCAACCACTGTCACCTGGTTGCCGGCAGGATGAAGGAAAGCTGTAACATTGAGCGTAGCATTGCTGCCGGACATAGCGATGCGCTTGTAACCTTTGTCTATGTATTTTGCATAATGCTTAATGGAATAATAATTATCCTTCACCGTATAGTTACCTGAGGCATCAATGCCGATCATGGCAGATGAGGAAGCATTATCCCATATGAGCTCCCAATAAATGTAAGCGGAAGTATTCGCTTCAACAAGATTGGCGTGCACCATGCGCGCTACGTCTATCCAGTTATAATTCGTGCTGGAAAATTCAGTCATGAAGTTTGGATGATTTCCGAATTCATCACGAATGATGTTAAGATTTGCCGGAGAGATGGAGCCTGCCCCGCCTGCATAATTATAGAGGTGATAATTATATCCGTACAGATAGCTTTTATTCTTAAGCGGCGTTGCCATGTCACGGAAAGTATTTTTAGTCGGATCCCATAAAGCAGTCCCCAGATTTTCCGGTTCGGGACCAAGTATCTTCGGCACTACAGGCCTGGTCTTGATTCTGTTCCATACACTATCGAGTGCACGATCGTAACCGGGAAATGTAGCTGTTTCTATCGGCCGCCATTCACAGGTTTCCCATCCGGGATTTACAAAGCCAGGTTCATTCTGAATACTGATATAGTCCGGGACAAAAGTGATCCGATCCAGCATATCTACCCAGTACTGCGCGAATTCTTTATACATGAACTGTCCTCCGCTTTTATTAAGTGTTCCCTGCTCAATGGCATTGTTACTCTTCAGCGCTTTGGGCGGACTCCATGAGCAAAGCAAAACATCGATATTTGCGTTGCGCGTCTTGGCCTGCGTATAGATATCATTCGTAATATCGAAGCTGGCTTTATACCATGAAGGATCCATCGTTGCAGCAGACTTGCTGGCAGGATAATTAAGTGGATAGTACCAGTTTTTCAGTCTTAAAATATCGAGCCCCAGATCTGTAAACATGAAATCGTATAAGGCGGCTTTATTCGAGTTCAGATTAATCCTTTCGGCATACCAGGTGAGTGCGCCGCCAAAGCCCACCATATCCTGGTACTTCGTAGATGCATTGATTACACTTGTTACCGGAGAGGGTCCCCCTGAAGGATCAATAATTACAAAATCATCAAAATAGAAATCGCCCGATTGCGTGTAATGTATTTTTAATTGCAGAGAGCTTTCTGTAGGAGTAAATACAAAAGCATATTGTGTCCAGGCAGTAGTAAGTGTATAATCCTGCGCGGCGTAAGTAGTGTTCTGAATGACTATGCGCATCTGGCGGCCGGCAACGCTGGCCTTTGCCCAGAAGTTAAGCGTGTGTGCTGTACCCGGCAGAGCTGTAAAACCTGAATGAATGGTCTGCACATCCCACGCATTGGCTCCCGGTGCTGTGACATTGGAACGCATGGCATTAATGCCGGCATAGATATTCCCTGCTCCGCTTACCGGATTGGTGAAAGTGGCTGCCCCGCCATTGCCCGCCATATTTGACCATCCCATGGCGCCGCTCTCAAAGTCGCCATTGGAAATCAGATTCTGGGCAGAAAGATCAGCAAAAAACAAGAAAATGATCGAAGACCAGATTCCCTTTATCATATATTTTGCCCTCATATTATAAATGCAGCACAATAATAAGTAAGAATTATACCTAAACGCAAATCGATACACATAAAACAAATAATTGATTTACAACTAATTAAATAAAAACGTGGGCTTAACTATCAGAAAATTTTTAAATGAAATATTATTTAAATGCAAAATTGAAGTATTTTAGATATCTTTATAAAATGTGTGTTGCGCTTAAGGATAATATATTGTTTTACAATAATTTATGAGTCCTCTCACAAAAATCACGGTACTATTTTTTTCCTGCCTGGCGCTGGGCTCTGCGGCATTCCCCAATACAAGTCCTGTGGTCTTAACCAATGATGGGGAAAGATACTTCATCACTCCTTTCCTGCAATATTATTGTGATACCACCAGAAACCTCAGCATTGAAGAAATCTCGGCCCCTGCTTTTACCGGAAAGTTTTCTAAAGTGGGTATACCATATATAGAAAAAAATTACGACAAGAATTACTGGGTAAGATTTACGATAATCAATAAAAGAGATCGTGAAAATTTATCCTGGTATTTTGAATCATGGGGTTTTGACCTGGACGAAGTGGAGTTTTATGTACCGGATAAAAGAGGAGGATTTTTTAAAACTTCGATGGGTTACAACAGAAATTTTTATGACAGGAATATCATTCATAAAAATTTTCAGTTTCATATTCATCTCAATCAAAACGAAGAAGCAACATATTATGTAAAACTAAAAAGACGATATCCCATGCATCTGACATTTTTTGTCAGGAGTCATGAAGACTTTATTGAGCACGTGGTCAATGAATACTGGTACCTGGGAATATTTTATGGAATTTTTGCTTTTATAATCCTGCTCAATGTATTCCTATTCATCAGACTAAAAGAAAAGATTTATCTGTATTACGTCTTATGTGCATTCTCGGAAGTGCTGTACTGCCTTGGAAGAGACGGATTGGGTTTTCAGTTTCTATGGCCATCTTTTCCGGAATTGAATTATATCACACATCACAATATTACGCAGTTTCTCCTGATCTTCTTTACCCTGCTTTATGCAAATCAGTTTTTAAAACTGAGAAAAGAGCAGCGATTTATGTACCGTTTGTCCATTGCTGCTATCATAATAAAGACATTGCTTTTCTGTTATTTCTTCATTGAGCCTATTGCCCCGATCTATATCTTCACCATAGACTCTTTCATATTATGCATTCCATTTGCCTCTGGAATAATTGCGCTCAGCAGAGGAAATAAATTTGCCAGGTATTATGTTATTGCTTTCTCCTGTCTCTTCCTGAGCTTCCTGATGATTTTCCTGGAAGAAAGGCAAATGCTTCCATTCATGGTGGTAAACTGGTACTGGATCAATATAGGAATGTTGCTGGAAGTTATTTTTCTCGCCATCTCGCTTATAGATCAAATTAGAATATTACGGCAGGAAAATGACCAAGCCCAGCAGCGCATCATCGGACAACTGAAGGAAAATGAAAAATTAAAAGATAAAATGAACCTGGAGCTGGAAGAAAAAGTATCGGAGCGTACAGAAAAAGTAAACCAGATGGTAAAAACACTGGAGCTGAAAAATCAGGAGCTTTCTCAGGCCAACCGTGAACTGGAAGCGCTCAATGAGAGAGTAAGGGAAATGAACGAACTGCTGAACAAAGACAATGAACAGCTCAAAACAGATATCACACAAATCAGCAAATCGAGAATATTATTAAAAGATGTAAAGTTTGAAGAATTTCAAAGGGTGTTCCCCGACGAGCAGGCATGCTTCAGGTATCTTTCAGAATTAAAATGGAAGAATGGTTTTCAATGTAAAAAATGCGGTTACCAGAAAGCAGGCAACAGCAAAACACCTTATGGCATGAGGTGCAAAGGATGTAATTATGATGAGTCCCCTACTACAGATACTTTATTCCATAAATTAAAATTCCCTATTACCAAAGCCTTCTACATGGCTTACCTGGTCTCTGCAAAAGATAAAAAAGTTACCCTGGAAGAGCTGTCTGCGATGCTGTCATTAAGACGTGAAACCTGCTGGAGCTTCAGGAAAAAAATATTACAGGCAAAAGAACAAGTTTCTAAAAGAGGAATAAAGGAAGAAGACGGATGGGAATCCGTGGCATTGATTGCAGTAAGTAATTAATAATTACTGTATAAGGAAATTCACTGTTTTACGGGTAGAGTTCCCCATGTTGTCTGTCACATCCACGTACATGGTATGCGGTTCCGGAAGGGCAGGAGCCAGGGCGGCTTTTTTCAAAGGTGGCGATACCCAGAAAAAATCGACTTTGTATCTTTTCGCATTATGCGATGACATCGGATACAGATTCATTCTCTGTGATGAATCCGAATTTTTATAGATATGAATGCGAAACTCGCCGATACTTCTGTCGCTTACTTCTATGTCCATAGGGATTGAATCTCCTACGTTATAAGTAACCCCTTCCTGGGGATTAGCAATAGTGATTTCCGGAACATTTACATCCTGTTCTTCTTTATCGCAGGAAGTAAATGTAATGAGGCAGCAAAAAATAATTCCGGGGAAATAATAGATTTTGTTCATAGAAAATCAGCGAATGCAAATTTACAAAAAAATCACAGAATACATAACCTAAAAGATTTTTATCCTGTACAATCCCGCACAAAAAAATTATCCTTAGTTATACGGCAGGGTTGCCGGCCTCGAGAACTGAACATTATAAAAATTATAATAGAACCTGCCTGTTTCAAATAAGCGGATCGTGTCGGCATCAATAGCAGAAGTATTGGGATAATATCCGAGCAGGAGCTGAATGGTATTAAAAATCAAATGATCGTTTCTGAACCTGATACCTACGCCCACTCCGGGAAAACAATTTTCCTTGCTGAATAAATTTTCTTTTTCTCCTATCCATGCAAAATCCGCAAACAGCACAGCAGCAGTCCTGAAACCTATAAAATTAAAAGGCGGGAAAAAATTACTCTCGTAATTCACCACAAACTTCGATGTTCCTCTCACCACTGCCGAACGGAACCCTCGCAGTCCGTCGCTCTGGTTAATGGTAAGCAATACGCCGGGATTGGGATTGATACCTTCCACATACCTTAGTCCTATAAAATTTCTCCACTTCCATTTCCCCAGATTTATCAGAGGAGAAAAAGATAACACGTGTGTAAACATCACTCCTTCTTTCCATCTGTTCTCTTCATAAAAACTTCCCACACCAACCCTTCCGAAAATATATCCATATTCTCTCCAGTACCTGCTGTAAACCATATTCACTCCAAAATAATTGCGGGGGCCAGTTATTTTTCTGTCCTGTATTCCTGCAGTGAATGCTATCTGATGCCCTTCGGGAATATCCTCTGTTCGTCCGAATCTGAAAATATAATTGTCTTTATAATACCTGCGGCTTATTACCCCGATGCTGCTCAGGTAAAAATTATTATCATAAAAAATAAATGGGATTGAATCAGGCACTACCGGTGTCTGGGAATACTGGGTACGCACAACTCTTCCTGCTAATATCAGCCTCGTATTTTTATACTCACTGTTCCCGGAAGAAATATTCCAGCCGTGCCCCAGCCAGCCTTCTGTCTGCGAAAAACGAAGAGGCTGAATAGAAACCATGGAATCATTTTCATTAAAGGTATAATACAAGCTTTCATACCGGTTTGCACTGGCTCCTCCCGCCCACTTAATTACCGGAGAAAAAAAATCGCGATTCAAATTGAGACCATAGCTTGTCTCTCCTCTTTCAAACCTGTAATATGTCTGACCGGTGATATAAGTTTTGTAAATATTATTCACCGTATAAGTTGCCCTGTAATTATGCCCACGTGGGAGGTTCGGATCCAATCGCAGTTTGGTATCCAACAGTTGACCCAGTCCGAGAAAATTTACATCCTTCATACCAAAATCGTAGGTCCCTGCGACCGGGTCTGCTCCCAATGCGGCGCTGATGCTCCATACGTCCTGTACAGTCACTATCACGTCGACAGTGTCTTTGCCGACAGAATCCTTCACCGTTATTCTTGCATCGTAGATATAATTATTTTCCCTGATCAGACGCTCACTCTCTGA
>JAIERY010000237.1 GCA_019746425.1 Cytophagaceae bacterium | reverse complement strand
GATATTCAAATGATAAGGTATTCACAACTTCCCGCGATAATCCGTCGGGGTTTACTTCTCTTCTTACAATTACTTTACCTAATAAAAATTTAATTGCTGTTTTGGTGGAGAAACGATAGCCAAATCCATACAGAAGTGTCATGGCCAGACCATTGCTTCCATCTTCTCCTTTGCTTCCTACTATGGTAGTCCTTGTCGTCGATTTTGGGGCGGTAATTACATCCTTATTCAACCTGTAAATAGGAAGTAGCCCTATATAAGTGTTAAATCTGGAGAACCTGAAATTCCGCTCAATACGGAACATGATATCTTTTCCTCGCTTCAATTGATTGGATAGAGGATATTGAAGCGCTTTTTCATGGAAAGGACTTCCCACCCATGTGCCCCAGGTGAAAGCATTATCCACTCGGTTAAATGGCATCTGATATCCTGTTGCAAACAGCCAGTTTTTAGTGACTAAAGAAATTCCGCAGACAAAATCAAATGTTCCAAGGCTGCTTTGGTAATACATAGGAAGCGGACGCCCGTCATCGGATTTTTTAGTAGCGTTATTGGTAGGAATTTTACCTCCCAAGGTAAAGTTTACCTGATATTTTTCTTTATAAATCAGATTCCTGGTAGCGCTGATGCTGATATCTCCCAAACCTGAAGTATTGGATAACACTCCTCTTGTCATATTGTAAGGTAATTTGACCTGGACAGAAGTTTTAGCATTGATAGAAAAATTAAAATCTGTAAGTACAGACATTAATACATCTCCGAATTTGTTGTAAGCTATATATTGTCCCGCTTCAAAAGATTTTAACTTCATGTTAATCTTATTCGAAAAATGCTGGTTAGGCTTCATAGCCCCCATAGTGCAAAATCCTGCATCGCTGCATCCCTGGCCAAAGCCTGTAAGAGGAAGAAAGAATGATAAGGCTGAAAAAAGAAATAGAATGCTTCTCACGGGTCGTAATAAATAAAGGTTTATTAAACTAAGAAAAATTTACTTAAGAGCAAAACTATGTTTTATATTTACGGCAAATATTGATTTTTGTATTGCATTTGTCTTTATATTTAATTCTTCATTCATAATTCACCATTCAAAATTAATAAAAATGAGTCTAGTAGTAGTTGGTTCTGTTGCTTTTGATGCTATAGAAACTCCATTCGGTAAAACCGATAAAATCATTGGCGGAGCAGCCACTTATATCTCTCTTGCTTCCTCCTATTTCAACAACAAAGTAAATCTTGTGGCGGTAGTTGGCGGGGATTTTCCCAAATCAGATATTAAAATGCTGCAAGGCCATGGTGTGAATACTGCAGGCTTGCAGATCAAAGAAAATGAGAAATCTTTTTTTTGGTCAGGTAAGTATCACAACGATATGAACAGCCGTGATACACTGGTAACCGAATTGAATGTGCTGGGTACATTTGACCCGATAGTGCCCGATGAATACCAGGACTGCGAATATTTAATGTTAGGTAATCTGGCCCCCAGCGTTCAGAGTACTGTGATCAAAAGATTAAAGAAGCGCCCGAAGTTAATCGTGATGGATACTATGAACTTCTGGATGGATGTTGCCATGAAAGACCTGGAGCATACTTTATCTTTGGTAGATGTTCTTTCCATAAATGATGAAGAAGCGCGGCAACTGTCAAAAGAGTATTCACTGGTAAAAGCAGCCAAGAAGATCATGGCAATGGGTCCTAAAGTTCTGATCATTAAAAAAGGCGAGCACGGCGCTTTATTGTTCAATAAAGATCAGGTATTTTTTGCTCCGGCGCTTCCTCTGGAAGAAGTATTTGACCCGACAGGTGCAGGAGATACGTTCGCAGGAGGATTTATTGGATACCTTGCCAGTACTAAAGATATTTCTTTTGATAATATGAAAAGAGGTATCATCTATGGTTCGGCAATGGCTTCCTTCTGCGTGGAAAAATTTGGGGTGGAAAGAATAGTAGATCTTTCTACGGCAGAGCTGGAAAGCCGGGTGCAGCAGTTTGTCGATCTTGTTCAGTTTGAAATAAGAATTGGTTAATAGTTGGCAATAAGCAGTAGGCAATTGGCATCAGCATTTGCGTTGCCGACTGCCAATTGCCAATTATAGCATTTACTATATGAAATTCATTTTATTTTTTTGCAGTGCGTTATTTGTCGCACTTACTTCCTGTACAACCGTCAAACCGGCAGCTCCTGTCGCTGCTTATACACCTTTTGTTTTCAAACCGGAATTATCTAAAATCAATATACCTGTAGAAATTTCTGTAAAGACCCTGGAAAATAATATCAACCATCATCTTACAGGCTTGCTTTATGAGGATAATAACCTCAACGATGACGATATGATGATTAAAATCTGGAAGAAAGAAAACATTAGTCTTAGTGTTGCAGGAGAGGAGTTTCATTATAAAGTGCCGCTTAAAGTCTGGATGAAAACAGGGTTTAAAGTTGAAAAGCTTGGTATGACATTTTCGGATTATGAAGAGGTAGAATTTTCACTCAGGTTAAATTTTACATCTACTATCGCAGTGAAAGAAGATTGGAAAGTAATCACTTCCACAAAATTTACGGGACACGAATGGATTCAAAAACCTGAGATTGACTTAGGCCTCTTCCAGATTTCGCTTGGTTATTTCGCCGATAAAGTAATAGAAAGTCAGCAGCAGAAAATTCCCACATTGATTGACGAGCAGGCAAAAAATTTTCTTGAAATAAAAAAATATGTGCAAGACGCCTGGAAGGTGATACAGGATCCTGTTTCTCTGAGTGAAGATCCGAAGTCCTGGTTAAAAGTAACTCCCGTAGAAGTGCAAATGACTCCACTGATGGGCCGCGCAGGAATGATACAGGCATCTATGGGAATGCAGGCTTATAGTTATGTGCATCTTGGAGAAAAACCCGTCGTGCCTGTGGTACCTTTGGGAAAGCTAAAGCTCACGCATGAAGAGACAGGCTTTTTTTCTATAGCAGTAGTATCAGACATTCTCTATGATTATGCAGAAAGCCTTGCTAAAAAATACCTTGAAGGACAAGAGTATAGTTTTAAGGATGGTAAGAAGAAAGTTAAAATCGATAACATTCAGCTATATGGAAGTCAGAATAAAATAGTGCTGGCCCTGGAAGTTTCCGGAAATGTAAAGGGAAAAATATTTTTAAAAGGTGTTCCGTATTATCATCAGGCAACCAAGTCAATCAAAATTAAAGACATGGAATTTGATCTTGATACAAAGAATAAGCTTCTTAAATCCGCAGACTGGCTGGCACATGACATATTCATTAAAAAAATAGAAAGTAATTTTAGCTTTTCTATACAGGAAGAATTAAAAGAAACAGAAGACCTTCTGGCAAAAAGTCTCACCAATAACAGGATCAATAAAAATGTGCTGCTTAACGGAAGATTAACTGAAGTGGCTGTTAAAGATATTTTCCTCACAGAAGATTCTATGAAAGCCGTTATTCTGATAAAGGGAATTATGAATGTAAATATTGATAACCTGGATTAATCAAAATCAATATTAAGCCATTTTTTAAAATTTAGTTTTTCTTCTTTTTTCGCTTGTGTCTTCTTCCTTATTGTATACTGGTTCAGGTAGGTTTTTTTGTCAGCAGTAATTTTTCTTGTATAAATTTTTCCCCATCTGCTCACAGTCACTTCAATAGATTTTTTTTCACCTATTACTTCATAAAGGTTGTTTTCTATTTTCACTGAATCTATAGCCAGGATTTCGTCGTCTTTGGAAAGCGCTTTATCAGCCGGGGACTCTGGTTCTATAAGATCGATGAGCAGCCTGCCGTCTTTTTGCTGAAGGCATCTTAAACCAAAATGCCTTTCCACTAAAACAGGATTTGGCAATATGATAAGTTCACAACCTACAAAGTTTAAGGCTGCATTTAATCTTTCTTCTATAGGAGTAGCGCTGTAAATACATTCGTCAAAATAATTTTTAAATGATACTCCCGTTATTTTTTGTATCACTTTTTGAAAATCACTTTCAGAATATCCGATTCCTTTTTTTCCGAACTCTTTCCATAGATACTTCATTACATCATCATATGATTTCTTGTTTTTGGTTTCTCTCCTGATTTCAAGATCAAGTAGCAGTGCAACGATGGCACCTTTTCCGTAAATGGAAACTTTTCTATTGGGAATTCCAGTCGTATAACCATCAATCCATAAATCAAAGGATGATTCTGCAAGGGAATTGTAATACCTTCCGTAATTTTCAAAGTGTTTTTTAAACAAAACATCTATTTCATGGAAATACTGGTCAAGGTTAAACACTCCGGATCTTGCAAGTAGTAAGTCTCCGTAATAAGTAGTGACTCCTTCAATTACATATCCCGTTCGGAAATAATTTTCTTTAGTGAGATCATAAGGCACCATTTCCTTAGGGCGGATCTTTAAGGCATTCCATGCATGGAAAAGCTCATGAGAGCTTATTCCCAAAAAACTCTGATAGGAAGCATCATTTTTTAAAGTATCAGCCGGCCCAAGTGTGATCATGGTAGAATTTCTGTGTTCTACTCCATGGTAATGCCGGTAAGGAAGAATCTGATAAATGAAATGATAATCTTTCTCCGGAAATTCGCCGAAGACTTTGATATTCTCTTTCGTAAATTTCTTGAATTGGGTTAAAACTTTTCCCCATTCAAGGCTTACCTGTCCTTGTATCCATATATTGAAATTGTATTTGCCGATTTTATATGCCTTATGCAGCAAAGATGCGCTGGCGACCATCGGCGAATCTGCCAGGTGGTAAAAATCATCTGCAATGAGCTCGTTTTCTTTTTTCTTAAGACCACAGGCAATTTTATAATTTTTGGGGAGATTTAATTTGACTTTGCAGGCTTCATGTTCCCTTCCCGGAACATAGCACATGCAGCATATAAAATTGATATAAAGCTGTTCATCATCGAGCCAACATCCGCCTGCATCCATCTGGTAGCAGTAATAATTATACCGGGCAAAAATCTTTTTTGCATTCTGAGTTTCAACTTCCCATTTTTCTCTGCTCACTTTTTTGCAAGGAAGCTTTTTCCCCTTTTCATCAAATATTTCAAATTTTTGGATGTTCCTTCCATAATTTTGCAGTTCATACCTGCCTGGTCGCCAGGCTGGAAGCTGTAAAAAAACTTTTCCCGATTTTACCTTGTCAATCGTGAGCTGTATATCTATAAAGTGTTTGTGAGGGTCCTGGTATGAAACTAAGTAGTCCATTAATTAGGTTGTTTGGACAAATTTATAATAAATGAGTTGACAGTTGACACTGGACAACAGCCAATATTGTCAATTGTTAACTGTCAATTGTCAATTTTTTAATTCTCTGTTTGTAATTTTTCAAAACCTTCCCTATCTTTGCAGGCTCAATAAAGTTTATTTATCATGAAAAGGACATTTCAGCCTTCTCAAAGAAAGAGAAGAAACAAGCATGGATTCAGAGAAAGAATGGCTAGTGCCAACGGCAGAAGAGTGCTTGCTGCCAGAAGAGCTCGTGGAAGAAAAAAACTAACTGTTTCTGACGAAAAGAGACATAAAAAATAGGCTTTTCCCGCCTTTATGGGATCCAATTTTTCACGTTTTTTATGGTTTTATTGGAAAAACATAAAGGAAGAGGGTCTAATCAACACCCCAAACAAGAACGACTTACAAGTAAAAAAGTAATAGAAGAGCTTTTTGAGAAAGGCTCTTCTTCTTATTTATATCCCTTTCGTATTTTATATAAAGGAGAGATTTTAGCCGAATCTCAGACTTTTCCCCAGGTTCTTTTTTCTGTCCCCAAGCGAAATTTTAAAAAAGCAGTGGATCGTAACCGCATCCGCAGGCAAATGAGAGAGGCTTACCGCATTAATAAGCAAAGGGTCTTTTCAGGTCAAAAATTAAAAATTCCTGAATTTTTA
This sequence comes from Cytophagaceae bacterium, assembly GCA_019746425.1. Classification (GTDB taxonomy): domain Bacteria; phylum Bacteroidota; class Bacteroidia; order Cytophagales; family Cytophagaceae; genus JAIERY01. The sequence continues at coordinate 646 of JAIERY010000237.1, read as the reverse complement.
GCTATTTTATACACCTCTAAAGAAAAAATCCCCTTTAAGCAGTTGGAAGAAAAACTAATTTTAATTTTAGAACGTTGTAAAAACACCTAATCTTGATTTTATAAACTAATCATATGAAGCAAAAATTCAGGAAATTCTTTTTTATCGGCATTCTATCCAGTCTGGTACTTGGCTTCGTGTCATTTGACAACCCTTCTGACAAATATTTCGAAATTGCTAAGAACCTCGACATTTTTGCAACTCTTTTCAAGGAAGTCAATACTTATTATGTTGATGAAGTAAGCCCTAATCAATTGATGAAGAAAGGGATTGATGGTATGCTGGAGTCACTTGATCCTTATACCAATTATATTCCTGAAGATGAAATTGAAGATTACCGTACTAATATGACAGGTCAGTATGGTGGAATCGGTGCAGTGATTGGAAAGAAAAATGATAAGTCCATTATCTTAATGCCTTATGAAGGTTTCCCTGCACACAAAGCCGGTCTGCAGATCGGAGATGAAATATGGAAAGTTGACGGGACCGATGTTACGGGTAAAGCCACTTCTGAAATCAGCAAGCTCCTGAAAGGACAATCTAATACGGAAGTAAAACTTTTAATAAAAAGATATGGCATTGAGAAACCTATGGAGCTGACACTTAC
>JAIERY010000058.1 GCA_019746425.1 Cytophagaceae bacterium | reverse complement strand
AAACTCTAAGTATTCGCGAAGTATTTTAAAATTATAGATCTCAGGTTCGAGATTATATTGAAATAATTTATCAAAGCTTTGCTTTACCGGGTTCATCACCACTATTGGTAAACTGATGCCATTTTCCCTAAGGGCAACACCTTCATCAGCATAGGCAACGGCGAGATAATCTACCCTGTGGAACTGTAGCAGGTTAGCAATCTCAAAGCTGCCGCTTCCGTACGCAAAAGCTTTTACCATTACCATCACTTTGGTGGAGGGTTTTAATTTTGATTTGAAAAAATTAAGGTTGCTGGAAAGTGCATCGAGGTTTACTTCCAGTACTGTGCCATGCACCTTCTGCTGCATCTGCGCAACGATTCTTTCAAACTGGAATTTTCTGGCGCCTTTGACAAGAATAATCTCTTCATAATAATCTTCCGGATTGAATTCTCTTAAAAACTCTTCTGTAGATTTATAGAATTTATCTCCCGCATTGAAAAAATCTTTATTGCGGCTGATGGTTTCACCTATGCCGATCACTTTTCCGATTTTCTTGCCATTGATCAGCGCAGCGATCTCTTTGTATAGTTTTTTCTCTTCTACTCCAGTCTCCAATACATCAGATAAAATAATGGCTTTGTCTTCTTTTCTTTTTTGTTGCTCCAGAAAATTGATGGCAATGGTCAGGCCCGCAAGGTCATTGTTGTAAGTATCATCGATGATAAAGCATCCGTTGATGCCCTCTTTCAATTCAAGTCTCATCGCTACATTGTGCAGCGAGTTGATCCTGGTCTGTATTTCTACCGGATCTACTTTGAAGTAAAATAAAACAGAAATACAATGCAGAATATTTTCTATAGATGCATCATCGCTGTAGTTGAAAGTAAAATAGAAAGTCTCGCTCTGATAGCTTACCTGAATTTTTGTTTTGCCATTAAACTTTTCTACCTGCTTTACCGACAGGTCGGCCTCTTTTTTGGCCGACCATGAAAAAGTTTTTAAGTCTGTCGGAATATTTTTTTCTATCGCTTCATAATCTTTGCTATAGAAAAGAATATCCGAATGCTCAAATAGTTTTAGCTTTTCTTTCACTTTTTCTTCTCTGTTCACAAATCCTTCATCATGAGCAGGGCCTATATTGGTGAAAATTCCAATACTTGGCTGAATGACTTTTTGCAGACTTTCCATTTCATTCGGAAGAGAAATTCCTGCTTCAAAAATCCCTAAAGTATGCTGTTCATTGATTTGCCATACGGAGAGCGGAACGCCGATCTGTGAATTATAACTCCGCGGCGAACGGACTATGTTATAATCTATACTCAATAGTTGTGAGAGCCACTCTTTAATAATGGTTTTCCCATTGCTTCCTGTAATTCCGATTACCGGAATCTTAAATCGGGACCTGTGCCAGGCGACAATATCCTGAAGCGCCTTTACAGAATTATGGACTTGAAGAATATTGGCATCAGGCAAATTGACCGCTTGTGCATTTTCTACCACAAACTGCCTTACGCCTTTTTCATAAAGCTCATGCAAGAATCGGTGGCCGTCATGTCTTTCTCCTTTGATGGCAAAAAAAACAGAGGAAGAAGGAGAGATGATTTTTCTGCTGTCAAGCAGCAGGTATTCCACAGGAAGATTTTGGTGGGCAGCAATTGTTTTGCCCCCGGTAATTTTTGATAGTTGATTGAAATCAAGCATAATGACCTTCCTATATTAAATATATTTTTTTAGAAGGACAAAAGTGTATGAAAGGTTCCTTATTAATGGCTTTGGTCAGAGGCAATATTCTCTGTAAGCTTTAGCAGAGGCTTATATAAGTAAGTCAGAATGATGCCGCTGGTGAGGGTGAATAATCCAAGGAAGAAATAAGCGTTGGTAACATTCGATCCGTCCTTGAAAAATGGAAGCAGGAATATAAGGGTGAATATAACTCTGCAAAGAGTGGTCACTACATTGAATATACTGTTTACCCTGCCTGTAACTTCATTGGGAACCAGGTTAAAGAGGTAAGACACTCTGAAGATCCTTGAGCCAGCATTGGTAAAGCCGATCAGAACACAGAATAAATAGAATATCCAGACATCCTTTGTAAAGGAGGCTACAAAAAATGCAAGCGTGGTGAGGAAAGTTAGAATAATAATGGATTTGGGGATCGTAAACTTCGACATCAGGTATCGGATAATTACCCCGGAGAACAATGAGCCGGACGCAAACATCATTTCAGAGAAACCAAGTACATCGGCGCCTTCCTGCAAATGGTTGTGTATATAAAGAAAGAGTAATACGAAAATTTCAACAAGCACTACTATAAATATGGAGTAAGCGCAAACGCCGAAAATAGTAACCAGCTTATTGCTCATCAGGTAATTATAGCCCACTTTCAATCGGTCTTTCAGATCACCTTCATCTATTGCCATATTCTTGCTGATAGGCTGGTATTTGATAAATATTACTATCACAAAAGAGGCAAAAAATGCAATGGCATCCATAAGGAAAATTTCATGGAGTTCCCATCTTTCAATATGGATTTCATAAGGAATATTCAATACCGGAATAGTATCCACTACATTGATCCCGTCCAGAAGAATTCCTCCAAGGGCGGCGGAAGTCATAGCGGTAGCCTGGCTCACGATTTCAATATAGGAAACCACGCGTGTATAATCTTTCGGTTCCGTGACCTCTTGTGCAAAGGCATAGAGGTTAGGAAAGTGAATGATGTATCCGTAAAGGGTGGTAGTATAAACTAAAAGTATAAGTGAAATAGGAAGCACTCCTTCCCTGAATCCAAGCGATGCCACAGACAGCACTATCAGGCCTCCCATGAAGTTGGTGCCAAGGAATACGTCCTTTCTGTTAAAACCATCTACCAGTGTGCCGGAATATAATCCCCAAAAGAGAGAACCCAGTGTGATGATAATGAAGGCACTCATGAATAAAGAGAACTTATCATTGGTCTGGAAATACCAGGGAATAGATAGCATGGTTAATCCCTGAGCAAAGCCTGAAATGGCGTTTGCGGTGAACAGAATAGTAAGAGCTCTTTTATTTTTCAACTAACTTATTACTTAGATTTGTAAAAATATAAAAAAATGCCTTCTTCAAAAGGAAAAAATTTGACTTTCAATGAAATATACTTAAAAGCATCATCCTTTTGTGCCTATCAGGAGAGGACCCAGCAGGAGGTTCGCGATAAGTTATACGGTCAAAAAGTGGATAAGGATGTCGCAGAGGAGGTTATATCAAAGCTTATTGAAGATAATTTCATAAATGAAGAGAGGTTCGCTGTCACTTATGCAGGCGGTAAATTCCGCATGAAAAAATGGGGCAGGGTAAAAATTAAAGAAGCATTAAAGCAAAAAGGTCTTTCTGTATACTGCATTAAAAAGGGCATGGAAGAAATAGAAGAAGAGGATTATCTAAAAACACTGGATGTCTTGCTTTCCAAAAAGAACAGTCTTGAAAAGGAAAAAAATATTTTTAAAAAAAAGGATAAACTCTCAAAATATCTTTTGCAGAAAGGCTATGAAGCGGATTTAGTCTGGAAAGCGATTAATTCTTTTTTTGATAAAAAGTAAAGCCAGCATCAGTTTAGTCGTCAGACGAATTGCATATTTTATTTAATCTGGGGCTTATTTAAGCAGCTGCCTATAGAAAAGAGTTGTGTATCTAACATACAATCCGTCTGACGACTACAAAGTCCGCCATCACAACAAAAAAAGGATCTCCCATTCGGAAGATCCTTTCAGATTTTAAATCAGTTTAAATTATTGTTCCAGTACCCAAAGAATCAGGAATACCACGCCAACAGTAAGCGCAATTGCCCCTATAATCCATAGTGGAGAAGGGAATAACATCAGCACCACTCCGATCGCTCCAAAAATAATCGCAAACTTTAGATTCTGGTCCAAAGCCTGTCCCTGCTGCTCTCCCTGAAAGCTATCAGGATTCATTTTTTTAGCCAGTTTCTTTACAAGCATTTTTTGTACCGGTGTCAATTTTTTCACCTCATTTCTGCCTGGCTTTGCTATCTCTTTTGGAGCAGTCTCTTTTTTTGCTTCTGCCATAGAAGGGGTAGCCGCCTTACCTGGAGAAGTAGTTTCACTCACATTGCTTTGGGAATTTTCAAATCTCAAAGATTGCTTACTTAATATGTCATTGTTTTGCCCCAGGGCTTTATCAGGAACGCTGCAAAGCGCTACGATCAGACCTGCTAAAACCAAAAAATTAAAATAAGACCTGTAATTCTCTTTTGTTTTCATGATGCTAAGGTTTGTTATTTCGGTTAAAAATATACTTTTTTCAAAAAAAGAAAAAACATTGTAAAAATATTCCGGGTTTTAGATCTTTTTATTAAATAGTTTGCGTTTATATAATGCTATGAAAAAATTACAATCAATCAGTTTCTTCCTTTTTTTTGCACTGTTTTATTCCCTTAACTCTTTTGCTCAGCAAAAGTTAACGGAATTTTCGGTTAAAATACCCCGGCCGGCAGAAGCATTCATGGTTGCTGATCAGAACCAGAACCTCGCATGTATTTTCCAAAGCAATAAAAGCTATGAAATAGATTTTCTGGACAATGAATATAAAGTGATCAATACCGTCATATCCCAGAAAATCAGCGCAGATAAAAATCAGAAAATTGTCGGGGCAAAAATGGATGCCGAAAATTGCTTTGTATATTTCTATAACAAAAAAATTAAAGCTTTTTCCGTATGGACTATCAGGAGATCTGATGGATCGAATGCTTATTCCAGGCTTCATGTAGTCGCTCACAATGATCAGTTTCTAAGGGCTTTTATAATGAATAATAAGCTGTATGTTTTGCTTGTGCCCAAACATACCAATACCCTGAAAGTAATGGTCGCAGATGGAGCGAATCTGGAGCAGATGTCTTTCAATATGGAAATGCCTTCTTTTTATGCAACCTTGATAAAAGGCAACGATTATCTGAATACAGAAGCTGAGTCAGAAGTAGGCATCGAGGAGATAAGCTATGATCTGGAGAATAATATCAAGTCAAGCTACCCTGCCAAAAAGCTATATCACTTCGATAATAAAATATATTTCACTTTCGATGAACCAGGCCTCACACATTTTATAATCGTGGATCCGGTCTCAAAAACTTCAGAATATAAAAGACTGAACTTTACTTTAGACAGGGGGGATAATTCAAGAGAGAAACAGGGAAATTCGTTTTTATATTACAATAGATTTTTTCGCACTACCATCAGCCCGGAGCTGCTGAATGTTACCATTATCAATCTTGACTCTATGAGTCTCATCAACAGCTATAATTTCAAGCCAGATGAAAAAATTGAAATTTCCAATGGGCCTATCATCCAGGAAGGTATGACATCCAATTACAGCAGTGATGAAAAGATTATAAAAAGAACGGATCAGTATTTCAGAAAAGTGCTGAATGGAAATATAGGAATTGCTGCCAACCCTGTAGACAGCAACAAGTATCAGCTTGAAGTTGGCGGACTGGAAATGTTCAATACCAATCCGGGCTACAGACCTGGGTTTAATGGTCCGACCATTTCCATAGGTATGGGTATGGGCATGGGAACAGGGTTTGGAATGGGAATGCCATACCATGGCGGATACGGATCAAGTATGTATGGTTCGGGAATGCATTATAATGGCTTTCCAGGATATTATCCTTATCAGTCTGTGACACGGCTTCGCATTACTTATTTCAAAAGCTTATTGAAGTATGATGACTTCTCACATGTAGAAGATGCCGTGCGTGACAATATGAAAGATAAAATCAATGAATACGAATACCAGGTTTTCAGATACAACCCTCCTGAAGTATTGCGCATCACCAGGTATCAGAACAGCGTGTTGTTTGGGTATTATGTAAAGAATGGCAGAAGATTCAGCATAGTAGAATTCAGAAAATAACAGGCTTATTTCCGGATGAGCTTATGCACTTCATTTTTATTTTCATAGCTGATATTTACGAAATAAAAAGATGAAGGCAGGGCCGAAGCTGATATTGTAAAAATATTTTCTCCTGGCTGCAAGAGCAGCTCTCCGGAAAGCAAAGTTTCTCCCAAAACATTTACAATGCTGATCGTCCCATTTCCTCCGTCTGCAGCCATAATTTTAAGTGAAATATTTTCATCTGCTGGATTAGGATAGATGGAACTTGTAATTGTCTGTTGATTATCGATAAAAATAATATTGGAATAAGAAAACTTCCCATCGGCGTCCACCTGTTTCAGCCTGTAAAAATTTTTTCCATGATATGGACTCTCGTCTGTGAAATTATACATGAGAATAACATTTGAGTTGCCGGCGCCCTTTACAATGCCTGCCGTGATAAAATCACTTCCATTACTGCTTTTCTCAATTTCAAAATGATCATTGTTAACTTCTGAGAAGGTAGTCCAGTGCAGGTAAACTTTTTGTTCCATCAGTTTTCCCTCAAAATCTCCTGACTCTACTGGTAATGAGCTGGGGTAAACCTTAAAGGCGATATCTTTTTGAAGGAAGGAATCGGGACGGTGATAGTGTCATTTACTG
>JAIERY010000198.1 GCA_019746425.1 Cytophagaceae bacterium | reverse complement strand
TATAAGCGGTAACATCTACGTCCCCGCTGTAATGAGCAATATCCTTGGTAGATTTTCTTGCCCGCTTTCCATCGACCACAACATAGTTGTCATGTTTTGGCCCCTGCATTTTGGAATCGGTAATTGTCATGTCTCCATGATATTTGGCCGTTTCCTTTCCCGATTTTCTGGTCTTGGTTGTTTTCACTACCACAGTGTTATCATGCTTGGGAGCATTCATGTTGGAAGTAGGCGTAGTAAGGTCTCCGCTGTTTTTACTAATGTCTTTATTATTCTTCCTCGATTTGTCTCCTTTTACTTTTACAGTAGGTGAAGGATTTTTAGGGTCATTGGTATGAGGGGTAGTGGGCTTTAAAGTCCCTTTATTTTTGCTTACATCCTTGGTGTTTTTCCTGGTTTTATTCCCTTTTACTTTCACGGTAGGTGAAGGATTCTTTGGAGGTTCCTGAGCAGACGCAGAATTTATAAAAATGCATAAGTTCAATACCAAAGCCAATATGGCGCTGAAAGAATATTTCAGAACATGGGAAGGGTGTGTATGAGAAACGGATCTGTGCAAAGGAGTGATTTTAAAACATTAAACACGTTTTCTCCCTTTGGGATTCAACTTCTTAGGTTTTTTCTTTTTCATTAATCCGTTGGATTTATCCACTCTGGAGTTTCTGCTGAATTCTTCTTTTAGTTTTCCATTTTCATCGAACATACTAATGTCCGCTTCATTGCTCTTTCCCAAACCCGGGCATGGGTAATCTTTTTTCTGGCAGGAGCTTGCTAAGACTGCCATGAAAATGCTGAATGAAAATAGAATAAGGTTATTTTTAATAAATGAAGCCATTTTTCTGAATATTTATATTTCCAGTTAGAATACAGCAATATAAATATAACGAAAAAAGCTCAATAATCCATCAACTCCTTTATTTTTTCCCTGATGCGGTTTTTAGGAAGGAAATTTATTTCAAGCGTGGAAACAAAGGGAACGGGGGTGTCTAATGAGCCTTCTCTCATTACCGGCGCATCCAGATAATTAAAGCAATTTTCGCCGATCCAGGCAGCGATTTCAGCACTGATGCTTCCTGTCAGAGTATCTTCATTAATCACTAATGCCTTACCGGTTTTTTTTACTGTTTTCTCAACGGCTTCCTTATCCCAGGGCAACAGTGAACGCAGGTCAAGAATTTCTGCTTTGATGTCTGATAGTTCTGCAAGCACTTCTTTTGCCCACTGTACTCCCATACCATAGGTGATGATGGAGAGGTCATTGCCTTCTGCAACGATGTTTGCTTTTCCTATAGGTAAACTGTAATAACTGTCCGGCACTTCATCGGCGAGTGAACGGTATAAATATTTGTGTTCGAAGTACATCACCGGGTTAGGATCTTCTATAGCCGCGGTAAGCAAACCTTTCGCATCGTATGGGTTGGAAGGATAAACAATTTTTAATCCCGGTGTATGGAAAAACCAGGCTTCGTTTGATTGTGAGTGAAAAGGACCTGCCGCTGTGCCTGCACCCGTCGGCATGCGTATCACCACATCGGCATTTTGTCCCCAGCGGTAATGAGATTTCGCTAGATTATTTACAATCTGATTGAAGCCGCATGTTACAAAATCGGCAAACTGCATTTCAATCACCGATTTATAATTTTTGATAGACAAACCCAGTCCTGCGCCAATTATTGCTGATTCACACAAAGGAGTATTTCTTACACGCGACTTTCCGAATTTTTCTACAAATCCTTCTGTGACTTTGAACACGCCGCCATATTCCGCTATATCCTGTCCCATTAAAACAAGATTCGGAAATTTTTCCATGCTTTGCCCAAGTCCATCTGAAATAGCGTCTACAAATCGTTTTTTAGTTTTAGCTGTTCCGGCCATGGGATTTGAAGGACGTACTGATACAGGTGCATATACATCTCCCATTTCCTTTGCGGTATCAGGAGATGGATTTTTTTCTGCAAATGCCAAAGATATTCCTTCATCTATCAGATTTCTGATCTCATCTTTCCAGGTTTTGATGTCATCCTGTGAAATAATATTCTCAGCTAAAAGATAGCTTTCATAAGTATTCACAGGATCTTTCGCGGCCCACTGTTCGAAGAGTTCCTGCGGCACATACTTGGTACCCGACGCTTCTTCATGCCCTCTCATGCGGAAAGTGAGGGCTTCAATCAAAACAGGGTGAGGATTTTTTCTGATGGCTTCCGCAGTTTCTTTTATGGTATCATATACTTCGAGGACATTATTGCCATCAATGCTCAATGCTTTCATGCCATAGGCAGGCCCCTTGTCCATGAAGCTTTTAAATTTAAATTGTTCCTGATTGGGAGTGGAAAGTCCGTATCCGTTATTTTCAATCAGAAAGATCACAGGGAGATTCCATACAGCTGCGACATTCAGCGCTTCATGAAAATCTCCTTCGCTGGTTGCTCCATCTCCGGTGAATACCAAAGTGACTTTCTTATTTTCTTCCAGCAAGTCAGCAAGAGCTATTCCATCTGCTACTGCCATCTGCGGCCCCAGGTGTGAGATCATTCCCACTATATGAAAATCTTTTGTTCCGAAATGGAATGAGCGGTCTCTTCCTTTGGTGAAGCCGGATAATTTTCCCTGGAACTGTCCAAACAGGCGGTTAAAAGGAATGCCTCTTCCTGTAAATATTCCCAGGTTGCGGTGCATAGGAAGTATGTATTCATCTTCCTCCAGAGCGCAAACGCTTCCAATGGAAATCGCTTCCTGTCCTATGCCTGAAAACCATTTGCTGATCTGATTCTGCCTGAGAAGTATCAGCATCTTTTCTTCAATAAGCCTTGGTTTTAAAAGCTGCTTATAAAGATGAATGAGGGTTTCGTTGGAATATTGCTTTCTGTTAAAATTCATTGCTTATTAAAAAGACACTCAAAATTAAAGTTCTCTTGGAATAAGAGAAATAATAGTTTTATTTTAATGTAAATTTCTAAAAAAACCAATTTAATACTAAAGAGTTAGATTCTTGTTATCAACACAATGATAGAGTATAAATATTTTTCGCTGGATAATGGGTTGAAGGTTTATGTGCATGAAGACCATAGCACTCCCCTGGTTGCTTTTAATTTACTGTATAATGTAGGTGCACGGGATGAAGACGAGCATAAAACAGGCTTTGCTCACCTTTTTGAGCATCTGATGTTCGGAGGTTCAAAGCATATCCCTTCTTTTGATGAACCTTTACAGAATGTAGGAGGGGAGAATAATGCTTTCACTTCCAATGATATTACAAACTATTACATCCTGCTGCCGGCAGCCAATATTGAAACTGCTTTCTGGCTCGAGTCAGACAGGATGCTGAGCCTGTCTTTTGATCCTGAAGTGCTGGAAGTGCAGAGAAACGTGGTGATCGAAGAGTTTAAGCAAAGATACCTCAATCAGCCTTACGGAGATGTATGGATGCATTTGAGGAAATTGGCTTTTGCAGTTCATCCTTATAAATGGTCCACGATAGGAAAAGAAATTTCGCATATAGAGAATGCTACGATGGAAGATGTGAAGAATTTTTTCTATAAATATTATATTCCCAATAATGCCTATCTGGTGGTTGCAGGCAATGTGAAAGCAGATGAAGTTAAAAGGTTGTCTGAAAAATGGTTTGGAACTATTCCTGCAGGAAAGCCATACATTAGAAATCTTCCTAAAGAACCTAAACAGGATGCACCTAGAAAACTGGAAGTAGAGGCCGATGTGCCGCTTAATGCCATTTATAAAGTCTATCATATGTGCAGTAAAGTTTCGGATGACTACTATGCAACAGATCTTTTAAGTGATGTGCTGGGCAGAGGAAAATCTTCCAGGTTGTATGAAAAGCTGGTGAAAGAAAAAAGAATATTTAATTCAGTTCATTCCCATGTACTGGGCTCCATAGAACCAGGATTGCTGGTGATTGATGGAAAATTAAACCAGGGAGTTTCCTTTGAGGAAGCAGAAGGTGAAATACTGAAAATGGTGGAAGAAATAAAAAGCAATGTCGTGTCTGAATCGGAATTAACCAAAGTAAAAAATCAGGCTGAATCTTCTATTGTTTTTGAATCCGTTGAGTTAATGAACCGTGCCATGAACCTGGCATTTGCTGCAATTCTTGGTGATCCTGATCTGGTAAATAAAGATCCTTTGAATATTCAAAAGGTAACATCTGTAGATATTAAAAGAATAGCCAATGAGGTGTTAATGGAAAGGAATTGTTCTACATTATATTATAAGGCGAAGAAAAATTAATTGTTAAATGGCTAAATTGCTTTAAAATTCATTTAACAATAAAACAATCTGACAATGAAAATACGTGTAGGTTTTGGTTTTGATGTACATCAATTGAAGGAAGGAATTCCATTCTGGCTGGGAGGAATTAAGATTCCTCATACTCATGGATCTTATGGGCATTCAGATGCGGATGTATTGATACATGCCATATGTGATGCATTGCTTGGCGCAGCAAACCTCCGTGATATAGGTTTTCACTTTTCAGATAAAGACCCTAAGTACAAAGGTATAGACAGTAAGATTTTACTGAAGAATGTAGTGGCCATGCTGAAAGAAAAAAATTATGAAATTGGAAATATTGATACTACACTTTGTCTGCAGGAGCCTAAGATCGGCGCTTATGTATCGGAGATGCAAAAAACGCTTGCGGAAGTAATGAATATAAGTGAAGAAGATATTTCCATCAAAGCTACTACTACTGAGAAAATGGGATATGTCGGGAGGAAAGAAGGAGTAACTGCCTATGCAGTTGCATTAATTAGTCGTGAGTCCTAAGTAATAGTTTTTATATTATTCTCATTACTCAGCACTCACTACTCAGTACTATTTATGTGCTATCGGATCCGGCAATCCATCAGGATCTTCTTTTACCACACCGTCTTTCAGAATATTTACGCCATTCAGCAATAGCAAGCCTGCCACATGAGGAGTGGCCATAGAAGTGCCGCTCATAGTGGCATAACCTCCATTTTTATGAGTAGAAGGAATGCTCACTCCGGGTGCGCAAAAGTCAACACACTCATTTCCATAATTGGAAAATGCCGCAAAGACATCCTGATTGTTCATGGCTGAAACGGTAAATACATTCGGATGATTTACTCTTGCAGGCGAGCTTGTATTGGCTCTCACGGCATCATTGCCTGCAGCTACAGCAAATAAAATTCCCTTCTCTGCCGCAGCTATTATGGCATTGTCTAAAATTTCAGATATGTCTCCGCCTATGCTCATATTCACGACATCGCCGGGTTTTCCATTGGCTGCCACATGATTCACTGCAGCTATTACATTAGACATGCTTCCCCTTCCGGAGGCATCCATTACTTTTAAGGCAATAATTTTTGCATTGTATGCTACTCCCTGAACACCGATAAGGTTATTTTTTGCGGCGATAGTTCCTGCGACATGTGTGCCATGTCCATGATCATCTTCCGGAGTGGCGCCTTCAATAAATGATTTGCTTCTGGTAGCATCTACAATCAGATCGGGGTGATCCATATCTACTCCTGTGTCGATTATCCATACTGATTTGCCTGTAGCATCGCCGCTTCCTACTCTGGTTACACCCCATGGAGTGGACTGCTCGTTTACTTCGGTATAACATGATACGATAGAAACCACTCTGTCTGGTTCTACCGTTTCCACATGAGGATCTTGTTTGAAGCGCTCCGCTTCTTCATTGCTCATTTTAGCCGCAAAACCTCTTTTGTATACTGCCCGAAAAGCATTTCTTTGCAAACCTGTTTTTTTAGCAAGCGCATCAGAAGCAGAAGCATGTAATTCTTCCTCTTCATCTTTATACTTTACAATATATTGTTTAGGAATTACAGTTCCGTTGTCAGCAGCAGGCTTTGTAATACATTCATCCGGATTTTGCGGTGCCGGCGCTGGTTCAGGAGAAGGCTCAGGACTTGCAATAGGTTTAGGTTGATCTTCTATAGCGTCATATTCGCAGGAAGAAAAAACCGTAATAAATGATAATAAAGCAATCCAGATACCTTTGTGAAAATTCATTTTAAATTTCATGAGCTGGCGTATGTTAGTATGTGGTCTTAGTAATTAACGTAATAATACCAGTAGGAAACATACATTCTGCTGAGGAAAGTTCAATAGGATTAAGAGGATCAAGAGGAGAGATTTATTAAAAAAAGTTCCTGGGAGGCAATTTATTCTATAAATATTTTTCTGTAAATGAACCCTTCAGACACCTGTATTTTTAAAATATACAATCCTTTTTCTAAATCAGGTACTGATTTTGTTCGGCCTGATACGTTTTGTATATGCCTGATTTTTCCGCTTAAATCCAGCCATTCTATACCAGTAATTTCAGAATCCATACAATTGTATTCCAGGATAAAGGTTTCTCCTTTATTCATCGGCTGAGGAAAAATATGTAATTGCTCTCCTTGTTCTGTATAGGTTAAATTTTGGGTCAGCGTTAAAAGTTGGGGAGTAATTGAAAAAAGGATAGTTTTGGGATAAAAAAATTATCGAAACAATAGA
>JAIERY010000400.1 GCA_019746425.1 Cytophagaceae bacterium | reverse complement strand
CTTCTTACCTCATTAACATCGATATACCATGGAATCCCGCTGTGCTGGAACAGCGCATCGGAAGGATACACCGTATGGGTCAGCAAAAGAATGTCACTATTATCAATCTCATCGCGCAGAATACTATAGAGCATCGTATGCTTGAAGTTTTGCGTTTTAAATCATCGCTTGCGGAAGGAATTCTCGATAACGGCGAACCCAATATTTTCATTGGAGAAAGTAAATTTAATAAGTTCATGCAGTCTGTTGAAGAAATTGCCAAAACAGGTTCTGAACAAGAGACACCGGTCGTAGAAGAAAATGAAGAATCGTACACTTCTCAAACAGTTCCGGAAATACCAGGGCCTGATTTATTGCTTCAGGACGACGATGTTAAAACAGGCGCTACACCTTCGGACAGTTTCAGGCAACAACAACCCGCTTCCGAACTTATGGAAACAGGAATAAAATTTATGCAACAGCTTAGCGGCGTTCTCAGAGATCCGGATGCTGTAAAGCAGCTCGCTCAATCCATAACAGAAAAAGATCCTGATAACGGAAAAACGTATTTGAAAATTCAGGTGGATAGCGAAGAGGTAGTGCATGGATTAATGCAGTTTCTGGGTGGGTTGCTACGCAAATAATATTTACCGCAATTAGTTTCTGCGAAGCGTAACGTATATCAGTTGTCTTTGCTGGTTGATGGATAGTCGTGAGTCCTTCGGGTACTACTTTTCCGTATCCTGTCCCCCGACAGGCCACCCACTGCCTTCTGAAAAATTTTCTTACCTTTAAGCAGCTATGGAAAAGATTAACCTTAATCCCATTCGCAAATCGCGAATGACACTTGATGATGTTTATTTCTGGACAAACACTATCAAAGACTGGAAAAATCTTCTCGAAGAAGGAAAATACAAACATATTATTATCCAACAATTGCAATGGCTCAGGCATCGCAATAAAATAAGTATATACGGCTTTGTGATCATGCCCAATCACTTACATTTTTTATGGGAAATGAAAGAAATGAATGGAAAAGAAATGCCCCAAGCATCCTTTAACAAATGGACAAGCAGTAATTTTATGAAGGACATTAAATCAAATCATCCCAGTCTTATTCCTTATTACCAGGAACAAACTAAAGAACGGAATTTCAGAATATGGCAAAGAGATCCGTTGGCGGTATTGATGGATTCACGTGACAAATTTGAACAAAAGCTTGATTATATACATCTCACCCTCTTCAGGAAAAATGGAGCCTGGTGGAATTACCTGAAGATTATAAATGGTCATCCGCCAGATTTTATTTGACGGGACAAGATGAATTTGGTATATTAACTCACTACATGGATCGGTTTTAATTTTGGCGTCAGTAGGTGGCCTGTCTGGGGACAGGCCACGGAAATAGCACCCACGAAACCTACTTTTAAAGTGGTGTACATTCCTGCAAATACAAGCTATGCAAAAATCCTTTGGCACTTGGAGCAGAACGAAGGCACAGGCATTATTTGCGAAACAGAAGCCGATACCATGGGCAATGTATTTAAGCAAGAGTGGGGTTCCTATTCCGATATGCTTCGCAAATCGTTTCATCACGAAAGGTTGTCCAGTTCCCGGAAAGGCAACAATGAATTTACAGAGGTAAATGCACCCAGCTTGTCAATCGCTTTATCCG
Organism: Cytophagaceae bacterium; assembly: GCA_019746425.1. Taxonomy (GTDB): domain Bacteria; phylum Bacteroidota; class Bacteroidia; order Cytophagales; family Cytophagaceae; genus JAIERY01. Next base: position 4,829 of record JAIERY010000400.1, on the reverse strand, counting down.
GTACTCCCAATCAGGTAACCGGCTTAATATCTTCTTCCGAAGATGGTTTATTCAGCCGTTTCATTTTCTATGCTTTTAAGGTGGAGCAAAAATGGAAAGACGTTTCTCCCAATGCCAATAACATCAACCTCACCGAGCATTTCAAAGTACTGTCATTAAAAGTGTTTAACATGGTCCAGTTCCTACAACGGGAAGAAACCACTGTAACATTAACCAATCAGCAATCGCAACAGCTAAACCAAACCTGTGAAGCATGGCTCAATGAAGTAACTATGTTCACAGCCGAAGAAGCCGCCAGTATTGTAAAACGATTAGGCTTGATCTTGTACCGTATGGCAATGCTGTTTACCGCACTGCGGAAATTTGAGAATGGTGAGGCAGCAAACCAGGTAGTTTGTACCGATGAAGATTTCAACACCGCTTTGCGGTTGGCCGAAATCTACCTCCACCACAGCATTTTAATGTTCAATAATCTACCAAAACAAAGCGAAGCCACCCAATTCAAAACAGGCGACAGCAAACGCAAATTCTTTGATGCTTTACCGGCAGAGTTTACCCGCCAACAGGCCGTTGAAACAGGCAAGCAGTTTCAACTTTCTGCCCGTACCGTGGATGATATACTCCACAATGCCACCGGCAAGGCTTTGGAAAAGCTAAAGGCAGGGCATTACCGCAAAATCTAAGCACATTTCCCTTTCCTGCATTGCTCCCCATAATGCCAAACGGATGGGGTTTTTGCATTGTTTGCAGACCTTGCAAGCCTACCCGTTCGGTTAGGCGGGGTTTGCAGCTTATTGTCAGCCCACACCCATACTTACCTTGTTGATAAGTCAGTCCAAAGCCTTACATTTTTCTTTTATTTGTCATATTATAGACGTACATTTGCCTTTGTTTAGTCATAGCATAATATTACTATCATGGGCAAGAAGTCATTACAAATACAGCAGTTGAACGGCAAAATGCTGGTTTTCGCCAGTTTGCAAAAGGTGGCTCCGCCTCCTACAGGCTGGATAAAAGCCATTCGTAATGCCATTGGTATGAGCATGTTGCAATTGGGTAACAGGCTTTCTATTACCAAACAAAGTGTGCAGGATATGGAAAGCAGGGAAAAAGACGGCTCCATTAGCATTAAGGCGTTGAGAGAAGCAGCACGGGCTTTAGACATGCAATTGGTGTACGGCTTTGTGCCCAACGATGGCAGTTTGGAAGCATTGATAGACCGAAAGGCCAAAGAACTGGCAACACAAATAGTAATGCGTACGAACAACAGTATGAAGTTGGAAGACCAGGAAAACAGCAAACAACGGATTGAAAAAGCAATACAGGAAAGGGCATTCGCCATTAAAACCGAAATGCCTAAAACTTTATGGGATTAGATTTAGATTACATAGATGGGCAAACCCCGCTGGATGAGGACGAGAAAGATGGCCTGCTCATTCCCACCATCGCCACCCGTGGCGAATTGGATGAGTTTGAGCAGCAGAATATCGAACAGGCAGTGTTGTGGTCGCTAAACCGTTCTTTTAAAGCGGAGGCTGTATTTAGCGAAGAGTTTATACGTGGGCTGCACAAGCGTATGTATAACAATGTGTGGGCATGGGCAGGTGAGTTTCGCAAGTCCAACAAAAACATTGGCGTGGACAAATGGCAAATACCTACCGAGCTAAGAACCTTGTTGGACGATACCAAATTTTGGTATGCCAACAACACCTACAGCCCCGATGAAACAACCATCCGTTTCAAGCACCGGCTGGTAAGCATTCATTGTTTTGCAAATGGTAACGGCAGGCATAGCAGATTAATGGCCGATATTGTAATTGAGAAAATTTTTAAGCTGCCGCATTACACCTGGGGTGCAGCTAATTTGGTAAAGCAGGGCGATACACGGAGTGCTTACCTCAATGCAATAAAAGCAGCAGATAAAGGAGATATTCAACCACTGATAAATTTTGCACGGTCATAGTTTAAAATAACAGATCAAACTAAAAAGTAAAAAGACAAGGAAATAATGGCAATCAAAAAATCTGAATTATACAGTTCCCCATGGGCAAGTTGTGACGAATTAAGAGGCGGTATGGACCCAAGCCAATACAAAGACTATTCAGGGCTACCGCATTTAAAAATCTTTGAAAATGAGCGTTCTAAAGTTATCATCGGCGCAGGCGGCTATTCTGGTTGAAGCTATGGTTCGTTTTCCTTTGCATTTGCTGATAAGTTTAAGAGCTATTTTGTTCATGATATTAAAATTGTAAGCAGAATCACCTTTTCTTCTTCTTGAAGCATCTTCTTTAAATGTTACATCCAACACCCAATGTAGATTATTTTCGATTGCCCAGTGAGAACGACGGATTTTTTTATTATTATCTCATTTGCATTTTTCCTGATACTTGTTTTTTACTATCGAAAGAACTTTTAGCTCTGTATTAATGACCTTATCCATTTGAGCTTTGGTCAAAATAATACCATAGATATTTCTACAATTATCAACGAACGGAAATGTTCCAAAATAACCGGGACAAAATATTTCTGTTTGATAAAGTTGAGACTCCTTGTAATTATAAATCCACGTTCCTAAACCATAACTAATTTCATTATGATTTGATAATTCTTTCGCCTGAGGATAAGACTTCATCATTTCACTGCGAACATTTTTATTAATTTGACTAATAAAGAATTCTTTTACTGATGATTCAGAAAGCACTTGCACTCCTTTAAATTTTCCATTATTAGCAATCATATTCAAAAAATTAAGATAGTCTGAAGTAGTAGCGCAAACACCTCCTCCTAAATCTGGATTATTTTTTTCCATACAGTATAAGGTATTAGTCATTTCACATTTAGACGCAATATTAAACTGGAATAATTCCGACCAAGATTTTCCAGTTACTACCTCCGCAATTCTACCTGCTATCCTATAAGACATTCCACCATATTGAAAAACTTCTCCTGGCTTATTCTTTAGCGGTACATATTTAGCCATACTATCAACCAACTGATGTAAAGAAATATCATTATAGTCAAGATTAGAGTAAGAAGGAAACCCACTGGTATGTGTCAGGCATTGTCTTATCGTAGGCTTGCCTTTTCCATATTTTGAAAAAACTGGAAGGTATTTTCCTATGCTATCATCTAGTTTCAGATAACCTTGATCAACAAGTGATAATATTACAGATGCTGATATCCATTTACTTGCCGAAGCTATATTAACGCGAGTTTCCAATTTTGCTAGACCAGTTTGAAAAGTATATAGTGTACTATCCTGTTGTTTAATAACCATTATTAGGTGGCCATTAAAATTATTTTTCTTCTCTTCAAGTATATTATTGATTTCAGATAAGTTTTGAGAAAAGGAAAGGTAATAGCAAAATGAAAATAAGAACAAAGATAATGTACTTTTAAAAAAATAAGGTAAAGTTTTCATTGCTGTAAGTTTAATTGTTTTTTCTGTCGCACAACGATGAAGCTAAAAGTAAGGACAGGGTTTTTATAGGCTGACTCTGCCTGTCTGTACTACTGTAGTCACGCCTTAAATATACAAATTATTTCTGCGGCGGTATTACAGAGCGGCTATTTCATCCGGCAGTCAGAACGGTCTTTTAGCGGATGTTAGCCGAAGTTGCCAATTATTAGAATTAAGAAAGGATCAAAATGGTTTCATAGAATAATTATAAAGTCGTTAGTCGGCTTTTGCGCGAATAAAAAGGAGCTGTCTCAAAAGTAAAATTTTTGAAAAATCGGCTTCTGAGTTTTAATAAAAACAAAGAAAAAAAAGAGGGGGCTGCCCTTTTGAGACAGCCCCTTTTTAATGGAAATTGAATGCAATTATTGCATGATCCTTGCTCTTTCTTTCATAGACGCATAAGGTTCTCCCAATTTTTCAAGACTTTTTTTATTGTCTTTCAGGTAGTCGTTGTATTGCTTGGCCCAGCGGTCATATCTTAGTCTGAGTACTGCAGTAGCCTGCGAAGAATTTGCTTCTGCAATATCTTCCACTAATTCATCTGCCAGAGGATGCTGCTCTATTCCTTTTGTTTTTTGTTTCAGTTCAAATACTTTAAGAATATATGCGTCTGTAATAGAGTCATATTTATCCATCTGATTCAGGTCAATGTTCTGATCAAACCGCTGAGCCTTCACTACCTCGATTTGTTTCATCAATGAATCCTGAAGTCTTGCATCGTATTTATTGGTATAGGAGATTTCTTCCAGTAATCTCTTTATATCGGCAAATTTCTGATCGTCTGTATTAATGATGGCATTCCAGGATTTGTTAAGGCTGTCAACGATTGCATCCATGCCGATTTTTACAGTTTCCAGTTTGGCTTCTTTTTTCTCTTCTGTTTTTTCAGGACCTTTTCTTTCACAGGAAAACGCAAAGAGAATGGTTGATAATAAGATAAAGGATAGTTTTTTCATAATTGGGTAATCTTTAATAATTAAACTTTTAATTGGGATTTTTCAATAATAATTAATTGAAAGAATAAAAGATACATGACACCTGATTTTTTTTGATTCGGGAGGAAATTACTTCACAGATATATGATTATTAATTGTTACTTTTCATGTATTTTCGGGATTAATATCTGGTTTTAGCCAATAAAATCGGTTTATTATCGTTTTCGGGGAAATTCATAATATGAAAATACATTTCTTGCTGTTTTTAGGGACTTTTTTAGCGATTTTTAGCGCCTCTGCCCAGATATCAGCGCCCAAGTACAGCAATGAATTTTTAAGCATAGGAGTAGGAGCCAGGGCGTTTGGAATGTCCAATGTCCATACCGCCATTGCCAATGATGTTACCGCCGCTTACTGGAACCCCGCCGGACTGC
>JAIERY010000232.1 GCA_019746425.1 Cytophagaceae bacterium | reverse complement strand
TATCCAATTACTTCAAACACCCTAAAATATTATATGCAGCAGCTTAATAACGCTCATATTTAATGAACTGATTAATAATACACCGTTGCCCACTCCGTGGATAAAAATAATTTCATTCATACCCGAAGCAATCGCCTGATCTAAATTTTTTTCAAAAGTTTTTAATTGTAATTCCAGTATCTGCGCATTGTTCATCCGGGAATGATCGGTAACTAATTTTTCGATATGTAGGTCAATTTCCTGGGCAGGCTTTGTGAAAATATTTTTAGCAGAGTCTTCTGTTGTTTGCTTTTCAAACATTTCAGTTTTCAGCTTCTGTACATTGATCTCTGGTTTTTCTTCAGTGTCTATTTTAAATAAATGTCCGTTCTGATTTAAGACCGGAATGTTTTGTTTAGTTTTGAAAAATGCTGAAGCTTTGAATTTTAATCTTTTGGTGAGAGAAGATTTCAGCTCGCTCTTCCCTCTTTAAAATACAGCGACTGGATTATTATTTCAGGCCAGAAATCAAAGTCTGTAGTTAAATATTCTTTTATTTTTACAGAGTTTCCTGGCTTTAATTCGCCCGACATCACTCCGGAATATGTTCCTTCTTTCTCTTCCCCGGCGGTAAAAAGGATTTTTAAAAAGCTGCCATTGATTAAAAACATAGAATATGTTTTGTCGTTGAAAGGAACAAATGCAAGATATAAACCTGTGTTTTTCAAATGATTTTTTTCCGGTGCATCTGTACGGTCGTCAATAGAAGACTCTTCTGAATGGACAACTACTAATTCTGCTTTAAGAATTGGTATGATGAATCCATCTTCAATTTCCACTTCCACTAATTTATTATCCACTATTTTGCGGATAATCCCTTCGCCTTTTGCATGCAGCAATCTTACCTTGTCTCCTGTCTTCATTTTAAAAATATATAGGATGAAATTTTAACTGATGTTTATTAAAGTCCAATTCAGAAATGACAGGCCTGTGCGTGGCTGATTTTGTACCAGTCCTGGCTCAGACCTTTCATGCTTCCTGCATAAGATACATTGGTGCTCACACCAAGGATTATCAGGCGTTTTCTTGATTCTTTTTGTCTTTTCACAGCAAGCATTTAATTTTGCTGTGATTGACAATAAGAACAATATCAAAAAAGCTATTTTCAAGGGAATACTAAGTTACAGGATATTTTCTATTTTAATTTATTAAATGCTTTTTTCGCTCTTTCAACAGCAAACTTATGTTCAATCATTGGTTTGGGATACTTATCACTCCCGAACTCAGGGGCCCATTTTTTTATGTATATAAATTCAGGATCAAATTTTTTCTGCTGCTGAATTGGATTAAAAATTCTGAAAAATGGTTGGGCATCTGCACCGGTACCGGCGCTCCATTGCCAGTTGCCGTTATTGGATGCCAGTTCATAATCCAGCAGCCTGTCTGCAAAATATTTTTCGCCCCATCGCCAGTCAATCAGCAGATGTTTGGTAAGAAAGCTGGCAGTAACCATTCTTACCCTGTTGTGCATATAACCGGTCTGATTTAGCTCTCTCATTCCTGCATCTACCAAAGGATAACCTGTTTTTCCTTCGCACCATTTTTTAAAATCTTCTTCATTATTTCTCCATTCAAGATTTTTAAAATGTTTATTAAAGGGTTCATTAACTACATAAGGGAAATTATAAAGAAGTTGCATAAAAAATTCTCTCCAGATCAACTCATTAAGCCAGGTTTCATTAGTCTGCATAGCTTTTTTTATTGCCTGCCGGATGCTTATGGTTCCAAACCGTAAATGTATTCCAAACCTTGAAGTTGCGTTAAGGGCAGGAAAGTCTCTTTGCGTGTGGTAGTTTTTGAGAAGTGTAAGATTGAAGGCAGGAGGGGGGAAAGAATATTCTGATTCCTTAAATCCGATTTCCTGAAGAGAGGGAAACGGGAAGGGCTTTGTAGGATAAAAATTTTTTCCTTTATGTGAAGGATATTCTTTAATAAGCTCATCAGTGAACTTCTCATTCCATTTATTTTTATAATGAGTATAAACCTTATATGGATTTCCTGTCTGATTGAGTATATCCTGTTTTTCAAAAATCACCTGGTCTTTGAAGGAAGAAAAGCGAATATTTTTAGATTGAAGAAATTTTTTAACCGAATCATCTCTTTCTGTAGCGTATGGTTCATAATCATGGTTGGTAAAAACTTCAGCCACTTCATATTCTTTTATCAGCTCTTTGAAAATTTTGAGCGGATCGCCTTTTCTGATCAAAAGAGAAGAGTTGAGTCCGGCCAATGTTCTGTCAATCTCTTTTAATTGATTATAAAAAAAATTTACCCTAGAGTCTTTTTTATCAGGAAGTTTAGAAAGTATGCTGGTATCAAAAATAAACAGAGGAAGAACCGGAAGCTTGTTTTGCAGTGCTTTATATAATCCCGTATTATCATTAAGTCTGAGATCCCTTCTGAACCAAAAAATATTTATTTTCATTCTGCCTCGTGTCAATCCGATAGTTATTGTTTTTTTGATTTTTTCCCGATACCAAGAAGATCAGAAAGGTTATTGAAGCTTTGAGTATGCAGCACACTGAAGCCTGCGGTGGTATAGTTGCCGGTATTGATGGTGTTGAGTAAAGGGTTCTGGTTATTCTTATTATAAAGCTTTAGCCTGAACTTGCCGTCTTTGCTAAGTAAATATTCTACTGTCCATTCACCGGCTATATTCCCCAGGTTCTGTTGAGTATTATTCTGCATATTGGTAAAGCTTCCGTCACGGCTTACCCTGACTCTTCCTTCGAGGAAGGTATAAGATAGACGCAGGTTGAATGTGTTAAGGGCTTCTTTATCCAGGCCGTTCAGATCTATATCAATCTGTAAATTTTCATCTACCTGGGAAAGCCAGTTCCCGAGCTGGTTGGTGAGCAACTGACTTACATTTCCCGTAGCGCCTGCAATACCGCTGAAACTGTTTTCCGGTTGGAAGGCGCCGAGTACAAGCAAGCTGAATACCTGCTTGTTTAATTCCTGTTCGTTTCTTTTGATCTCAGATTCAAACCGTGTTGCTACCTCTGTGGCTACACCTGTAGTAGGGGTGATATCAATATCCAGCGCTATATCAGGAGACAATAAAGGTCCGTCAAGATCCAGGAATACTTTCACAGGATGTGTTCGGCCAGCTTCCCGTTGAATAGATGCACTGTCGCTTACAGGGATAAGAGGGGTGATAGGTACTTTATTTTCAAAATATGCTTTTACATCCATAGTCCCCCCATACGGATCACCTGTCCAGTTGATAGAGCTGTTTGGTTGAATAGTAAATTCTTTACTTATAAGTCCGGCAAGAGTATAATTGTATGCTCCTTTAGCTATCCTGTAATTTCCATACATATTGAAATCGCCACGGGTATCTATCTGCATTCTGATATTTCCGTTTCCATATCCCCTGATGATATCACCCATTCTTTTATCAAAAATAATTTCAGCGTAAGCATCCTGTGTAAGTTCCAGATTGAAGTCGAGCTCTACACCTGAAAGGTCTACTTTGTCCTTCTTATCCTTATCGGTATCAGGGGCATTTTTGGGTTTGAAGACTATATAATCTTCCTGTTCAAGTCCGCTGTTGGTATTTAATGGAATATAAATTTTTGTTCCTTTATTGGAGGTAGTATTTGAACTGATTTTTAAATTGGAGAAAGGTCCAAGTACTTCGAAGTCTCCTGTTACAAACGCAGTTCCGTAAAATAATTTATTATCTTTTTCTGTAATATTCAGAACGTTTGTGCGGTAGAGATTCCCTCTTAAATCTACAATGAATTTTTTAAAACCGTCATGAAAAATTCCTCCATCAACGATAGCAGTGTTTCCATATTCATCTTTTAATTTCATTTTCCTGAAACCGATTTCATTTTCTGTAAGATAAATATCATCGTTGAAGAAATAGGTAGTTCCCAGGTAGTCAATTTTGAATTGACCTTTTTTTACATCCCCTTTTCCAGATAGTTTTATGTCTTTAAATGTTCCTTTTACAGTAAAATCTCCCGTGACTTTTCCGCTTACGTCTGACATAATTTCTTTTATCAGGGGTGAAAGTATTTCAAGATCTGCATTCTGTAATGAAGCGATGAAGTTTAACTCTTCCCGCTCTGCTCCGGTCTGAGGTTTGATGTATCCGTCAAGGCTTATAGTTACAAAATTTTCTCTCAGGACATCCATGTCGATATTAAGTTGTCTTTTTTCCCCGTCCCAGTTAGAAGTACCTATAATGTTTCCGATTGGAAAACCATCAATGGAAAAATCATTTACGTTAATATTTCCATTCATATGAAGATCATTGTACAGATCTTTGATCAAAAGCTTACCGCTTACAATTCCTCCCAGATCGCTTTCTGTGATAAAAGATTTGATGCTATGCAGGTCAAAATTTTCTACGTTCAGTTCGGCAAGTTTGCTGGCATCATCTGAAATGGTTCCGTTAATAGATATAAGCTGTTTCTCATTTGAAATAGAAACGTTTTCAAATATAATTTCTTTCCTGGCAAAACTTATAAGGTTGTTTTGAGAAATTTTCCAGTCTTTATTCAGCAGGTTTATAGTTGAATTGCGAAGGCTTAAATATTTCCTGTTATCCTGAAAAGACAGATTACCGCGCAGGTCTATTTTATTTGTACTGTTAGTTTGACCAAGACTGGTAGAGAAATCAATCATTCTTCTGTCCCATATTCCTTCAAAGTAAAAATTATTGGTTTCAGGAGCTCCGTTGATTCTTTGCTTTCCGGAAGAAAGATAAACCATTGCCAGAACGTTGGTGCTGTCTTCCAGTTTGGAAGTCGAAAGATCAATATTGGTATTAAATAATTCATTGCCCTTGTAATATAGTGTGTCTATTTGTGTGTTTATATTTAGTACACTGTTGCTTGCGCAAATAAAGTTTCCTGCAATATTTACATCACGGGAGAGGTACAGACCGGGAGCATAAATTTCAAATAATGAATTAAGATCTTTTATATTTACATCAAAATCGAGTGAATATTTAGCATGCTTATGTGCAGGCTTGTTTTGATAATAAGCGGTAAGCGCCGCTTTATCATTCACAATATTCAGTTTGTATTCCTTATACAGTCTTTCTATATCTTCTGCCACGGTAGTAAAGTGAAAATTGCCTGAAGCATTTAAAGTAGCCAGATCTGAATGTATTCTCAATATTCTTTCCTCGCCATTTTTAGTGCTTCTTGCATAGAGTGAATCAAGAAATATTTCTTTGTCATTTCTATAGAGCAGGTAAGTATTTTTGAAGACAGCTTCTCCGACAATTTCATCAATTTTAGTTCCGGTAAAATTTAAGTCAAGATCTGTCTTTACAAGAGTTTCTACCTCTGTCAGGTTTAAAGGCTTCAGATTAGCTTTCTCCACATGCGCCTTTATATCGAATATCTCCTGATTTTTTGTGAAGTCTATTTTCCCATCCGCCTCAAAAATGAGATTGGAGTCCCTTACAGCTATCTCTCCATTGAATTCTCTTTTGCTCAGTCGGGCATTGGTTTTTATATTTTTATAATCGTAATTGTTTAAACCTATTCTACTGATGGTGGCATTGAGGTTTTTTATTTCTGCATTCTCCATTGAAAAACCTACACCTTCAATTTCTCCGTCCATATCCAGAAGCTGAACTTTGTCAGGTATATCCATGAGGCGACCAAGATCAAAAGCATAAGTTTTTAAAGTGCCTTTATATTTTGCTCTTTCATCCTCTTTGGTGGCATTAAGCTGAATATCTGAGGTGAATTTTCCTAATCCTGAATTGAAAGCGCCATGGGCTACAAAATCCTGGGGAAATCCTATAAAGTCTCCATTACCTGAAATGTATCCGAATTTTGCGAGTACAAAATTGGATTGTTGGTCAAGGTATTGCTTTAAATCTGCCGCCTCTACTTTTAAATTTTTGAATTTAAATTCGAGAAATGTTTCTTCAAAATCCGGTAAACCATTAAATGATATTCTTCCTGAGATATGACTGCCATTGCCAAAATATAGGTCCATATCCTTTACAGTAAAGTCAGATACTTCCCCTTTAAAGAAACCGCTCAGGCGTACAAAATCGCGGTAAGGTTTTAAGCCGGGAGCAAATTCTTTCAGATTTTCAAAGTCCAGCTGGCATTCGTTCAGATAGGCAACCACCTCCACTTTATTGTTGAAGTCGCTCAGATCGTTAATATTGTTGTAATTAAATCTTATATAATCTTTTACCGTGCTTTGCCCGATCTGTGCATAGAGCTTTTCAAAGGTCATATCCCTTTTAGTAATGGTGAAAAGAGTATTGAGCTCATAGACGGGTAATTTTATGTTTGGCTCAAAAGCACTCAGCTTATTCACCTGTATCTGGAATGTGTCGAGGATTATCCTGAGATTTGTAACCTGCGCATTAATTTTTTCAAAGGAAAAATGGTTGTGGTCAAATCCTTCAGTAATAATTTCCTTTCTTTTGTCAAAGTAGCT
>JAIERY010000234.1 GCA_019746425.1 Cytophagaceae bacterium | reverse complement strand
TGCAAAAGTCTTTATGATGAGTTTGTGTGCTGTACTGGCTTTCCCTATTGAAGAGAAAGTAAAGAAAGAATATAAGGAAGCGAAAAATAAGCATCAAAAGAAAATAAACAGGACGGCGGCATTGTCAGCCACATGTAGCATAACAGTTGCATTGTTTATCAAAAGGATGATTACAAAAGCCATTGATGCATTTGATAATATTGTAAGTCAAACCACAGAAATTGTTAGACCTGGCAGAAAGGAAGAGCGAAATCATAAACCAAAAAAACAGTATCACATGAACTACAAACGATTATGAGCTTAAGTAAACGACATTGATTTGTAATTCCGTAAAGGAATTTATAGATCAAAGGAGCCGATAAGTATTAGCCTTCTCATAGCTATAAGACAACATTAAATCCCGGCCCGGACGTTCCTCTCTCAAGGAAAAAATTTTTCAGATATGGACGTAAATGACTGTTATTCAGTAATTTTCTGAAAATCAGGGGGATTTTCATGGAAAATTGGAGTTTTCAGTTAACAATCCTCCCTATTTAGCTCTAAGCTTGATTTTGGTTTGAACATATCGTATGTTTGCTTCCTACTTTTTATCAAAATAATACAGGTCGAAATACCTGTTTTCTTAAACTTAACCTTTTAAAATTATGGGCAAAATTAAAGTTGGTATTAACGGATTCGGTAGAATAGGCCGCCTTGTATTCCGTGCAGCTATCGACAGAAAAGACATCGAAATTGTAGGTATCAATGACCTGATCGATGTAGATTATATGGTTTACATGCTTAAGTATGATTCCACTCACGGAAAATTCTCAGGGAAAGCAGAAGCGAAAGATGGTAAGCTGATAGTAAACGGACAAACGATAAGAGTAACTGCAGAGAAAGATCCTGCAAACCTGAAGTGGAATGAAGTGGGCGCTGATTATGTAGTAGAATCAACAGGGCTTTTCCTTACAAAAGATACAGCTCAGAAACATATACAGGCCGGTGCAAAAAGAGTAATCATGTCTGCGCCTGCTAAAGACGATACTCCTACTTTCGTAATGGGAGTAAACAATAAATCTTACAGCAAAGACATGACCATCGTGTCTAACGCATCATGCACTACCAACTGCCTTGCGCCGATTGCAAAAATATTGAATGACAAGTGGGGGATCGCAGAAGGTCTTATGACTACTGTGCACGCTGCTACTGCTACTCAGAAAACAGTAGACGGTCCTTCTATGAAAGACTGGAGAGGCGGAAGAGGAGCATATCAGAATATCATCCCTTCTTCTACAGGAGCTGCGAAAGCAGTAGGTCTTGTAATTCCTGAACTGAAGGGTAAACTTACAGGTATGGCATTCAGAGTTCCTACTCCGGATGTTTCTGTAGTAGACTTAACTTGCAAGCTTGCGAAGCCTGCAAAATATGAAGACATCAAGAAAGCAATGAAAGAAGCTTCTGAAGGAGACATGAAAGGCGTACTTGGATATACTGAAGATGAAGTGGTATCTACTGACTTCGTAGGTGATTCAAGAACTTCTATCTTCGATGCGCTTGCAGGAATTGCTTTGAATGACAATTTCGTGAAAGTCGTATCATGGTATGACAATGAGTGGGGTTACTCAAACAAAGTTGTGGACCTTATTCAGTATATGGATACTGTGAAGTAATCCAGTAAAGATTATATATACTAAAAGCCTTCTGAGAATATCGGAAGGTTTTTTTATTTGCAAATTCTTAAAACACGCACGTCATTGCGAGGCAAATGCACCACTGGAGGATGGGGTGAGTGAGGGATTTTATCAAATCTTACTGATTATCCGGCCGAAGCAATCCGGCAGCTTATGTACCTGCGTTAAATTACCGGATTGCTTCGGCATTGCTTGATAGAAACAAATACTAATCCCACTGCCGATACTACCAGATTATACTATCATTTGCCTCGCAATGACGTTCTTGATAATATGCAATAACATTAATACGGCTTTTTACCTCTTTTTTTAAAAAATCCTTATAAATACTTGCATTGTAGTAGGTTATATAGCTACTTTAGAGCCGTAAATCAAATTTACATCTTTCAACCAGCTAAATGATATAGACAGGAGTGTCCCTCTCCTGACTATAATTCCTCTCCAACTTTTCTTCCCAATACCCTGTAATATTTTTATATTTATTCTCTGTACCCATTTTTATCCTATGAAAAAATCTATCGTTCTGTTATTCTTCCCCCTGTTCACTATTGCTCAATCTTATTCCCAGGATCTTATCAGGGGCCCGTTTCGGTCTCTTTAGGTTTTGGCAGCGCCAACAATCAATATTATCAGTCAGAGACAGGATTGCCTTTTATAATATTCGAAGCCGCAAAAACTGGTAACATCAAAGGATATTCTGTGTATGAGAATGACACGACGGAACTTACCGTTGATGGGCTATGGCAAAATTTAAATCAGGATTATGAAACTTCCATGCATGGATAGATCAGCAGATTGGTCCGGCTTCGATGCGCATGAGGCATTCGGAAAAATTTTCAGCAGATACTGCCGGAAAAAATACGCTGTTGTTCCTCATATGATAGAACTTTATTATTATTCCTTTTCTTCCGAGGGCACTTATACCTTTGGATATTTTTATTTTAAAGATGTAGAGAAATCGTGAAAGAAAAGTTTACTGGCATAATCCTTATAACCTGGGCGACTCTATACTAATGACTGACACTTTAAAGAATCATTATATCGCTTATGACTATTATAATTTTTATGATGATCAAGGTATAAGCCTGGATATTTTTGGTGATAAAAAATCGTCTCAATGGATGGTAGGTTATATAATTGATCTATATCTTTAAATAATTCATGGGAGCTATTGAAAAAGTGCGCAGCAGCAAAACCAAAATTTTGGAGTACTGTGCCGAGCATACCATTGGTATTAATAATTATGGCTATAACGAACTATAGTATGCATTAAGGAAGAGAACTGATTAAGACTGCTCACGATGCTACTGATAAAGGCAGAATATTCCTTATCGTTATCCGGTAAATGTGTATGGCCCCTCGGAATTGGTGGAGATGACCATCCCGGAATTTTCAGTAGAGAGACCTTATCCCCAGACGGAAGAAGATAGATATGTTTTCATTATTTTCCGACTAAAATTTTAAGGAAAACGGGGTGAAATTTCTACTACTAGTTTTTTTGTCAATTTTGTTGTTACCACATGAGTAGATAGGAAATTTGCCGGGCAGCCGATACTAATCATAAATAAAATTTCTAATAAACCTTTCCCACCGCATAATCTGTCGCACTACTATATAAATAATCTTCAGGTCTTTAATATATCCCGCTCCACCGGATTATTATGTATATATTCCAACTTCTGCCCCATAATTCATTGAAAGGAGTATTAATGCCGGCTAATCATTGTTTATTAAAACTTCATCTTTTGTATCCTGACAGCATTAAGTATAGCAAGCAATGCCACTCCTACATCTGCAAATACCGCTTCCCACATAGTTGCCAAGCCTCCTGCGCCTAAAGCAAGAACTATAGCTTTTACCACAAAGGCAAGGATAATATTCTGCCAGACAATTCTGGTAGTGGCCTTTCCAATTTTAACCGACGTGGCAATTTTGGAAGGGTGATCGGTTTGAATAACAACATCAGCAGTTTCAATAGTTGCGTCTGAACCTAGTCCGCCCATGGCTATTCCTACATCAGCAAGCGCCACAACAGGAGCATCATTGACTCCATCTCCCACAAATGCGATAATTCTGCCTTCGCTTTTTAAAGCAGATACTTTATTTACTTTATCTTCCGGAAGCAATCCACCAAAGGCTTCATCAATCTGCAATTTTTTTGCTATATGCTGTGTAACGGAATTTTTATCACCAGAAAGCATTACGATTTTCTTTATTCCCAGCCTGTGAAGATTTTGCACAGATTCCAGAGCATCTTCTTTAATCTCATCAGCTACAGTTATAAATCCTTTATATTCTCCATTAATAGCAACAACGACAATTGATTCTATTATACTATCTACCTCTGCATCATAAGGGATATTGAATCTCTTCAACAATTTCGCGTTCCCTGCAAGGATCTCATAATTATTTACTTTTCCTTTTAGTCCATGTCCTGCTATCTCTTCCACATCATTTATACTTATTCCACTGATATCTTTAGCATATAAAGTAACAGCTTTGGCTATTGGATGACTGGATTTACTTTCAAGTGCAGCAGTTAATTTTATAAATTCATTCTGATCAAATTCTTTTACTTTTACCTGCTGAACTTTAAATACCGCTTTCGTTAAAGTTCCTGTTTTATCCATGACCACTGTATCAACTTTTGTCATCAGATCAAGAAAATTTGAGCCCTTAAAAAGTATTCCGTTTTTGGATGCCGCTCCGATGCCACCAAAATATCCCAGAGGAATTGAAATAACTAATGCACATGGACAGGAGATAACGAGGAATACCAAGGCCCGATAAAGCCAGTCTGTAAATACATAGTTCTCAATAAAAAAGTAAGGCAAGAAAGTAAGTCCTACAGCCAGGAACACTACAATGGGAGTATAAACTTTTGCAAATTTGCTTATAAACTGCTGTGTTCTTGCTTTACGGCCTACTGCTTCCTGTACCAGGGTAAGTATCCTGGCAAGTTTGGTATCTGAAAAAGCAGATGTAACCTTAACATCTGCCAATGTATTCAGATTGATCATTCCGGCCAGAACCTTTTCACCTTTGGATTTTGTATCCGGAACTGATTCTCCGGTAAGCGCAGAAGTGTTAAACGATGCCTTTTCTGAAATCAGTTCTCCGTCTAAGGCTACTTTCTCCCCCGGCTTTATTTGAATAATTTCACCGACTGTTACTTCTTTAGGATGTTTAATTATTGCTGTTCCATTCTGCAATACTGTTACCTGGTCTGATTGGATCTCAAGCAATGCTTTGATAGAGCGCTTTGCACGATTCACCGCAGCATCCTGAACCAATTCTCCCACTGAGTAAAAAAGCATTACCGCTACACCTTCCGCATATTGGCCAATAAAGAATGCTCCGATTGTTGCAAGACTCATCAGGAAAAATTCATTAAAAATATTTCCTTTAGGAATTGATTTAAGGGCTTTTAAAACGACCGGACCTCCTATGATTATGTAGGCCGTTCCGAATAAAAATAACTGGAAATACTTATTGAAAAACTTTACTTCAAAGTTATTTAAAGCAACGCCGGTTATAAGAAGAATAAAGCTGCCAATAGCAGGCAAATACTTTTTAAAATCAGATTCTTCATTTCCATGCGAATGGTCATGCCCGTCAGATTCTTCACTAACAGACTTTTTATTATTCGGTTCTTCTACGGAGCATTCTCCTGAGCTGCAATCTATACTCATATTGATATTGTTTAATGTTTATAATTCTATAAAAAAAGCCAAAATACCCAGGGCAATAAGCGCTATACCCGTAATTCTCTTTTCATGATGTTCCAGAAAATGCCATTTGAATCTTTCGATGCTTCTGCAACCGAGCGAAACAAGAATGACTATTCCTGAAACTGTAACCAGAAAATAAATTATTGAAACCAACATAATTCCCTTCCATCCATGAGTGCCTGCCGTAAAATAGTAGGTCTCTATTTCAAGACAAGGGGAAAAAAACATAGCGATGCTTAATGTAATAATAATAGCAAGCCTGGATTTTTTAGGAAGTTTTTTTTCATCAGGCATATGCTCATGGTGCGAGTGCTTCACATCCAGGCTGAAATAAATCAGGCCCATGAAAATTAAAATTAATGGAGCTGCAACATGAGTAATTACATCGTAAGTACCGGAAAGCTGATAACCGATTAATCCGATAATAATTCCTAACCCAATGGTACTTATTGTATGGGCAATAGCGGTTATAGCAGTGGCAGATATCGTCTCATTGACTGTCCATTTTTCACCTTTTGAAATAAGTACCAACGGTATCCAATGATTAGGTATAGCTGCATGGATAATACTCAAAAGAAAACTTCCTATTATCAGTTGTATCATTTTCTTTATATTCCCTGGTAAACAAATATTATGGACATCTCTGTAAACCTCTTACTCATTAATCCTGTTATTTATCCGATTCCGGCATACCATCATGTAAATGAAAGTAATCAATCACCTTATGAAATAATGGGCCTACAAGTATTGCCAACACCAGAAGCACAAAAAATCCGGAATACAGGGAATAAAATGAAGCAAACAGCTTACCGCCGACGGTTGCGGGCGCTGCAAGGGGGCCCATCCCTCCAAGCAACATGCAGGAATTGGTAAGTGCATCCAGTCCTGACATATGTTCAAATTTCATATACCCCCACATTCCTAAAGCAATGGAAAATATTACCAGGCCAAGTCCTGTTAAACCAAAATAAACCATTCTTAATTCTACTTTAACACATTTAACCACTTGATTTAAATAAATTTAATTCAATGTCTTTTTTTCTTCTTTGATGTCG
>JAIERY010000103.1 GCA_019746425.1 Cytophagaceae bacterium | reverse complement strand
GGCCATCCAGCCTGGCAGCCATTCTATGTACTCCAACGGTAAAATCATCACTTCCTTCTCCTATCATTCTCATTCTGATTTTCCGCTTTAGGCCCATATTTGTTAAATTAATTTTTGAACAGCACAATATAAATTTAATTTGGCAAAAAAAACAATCTGCAAATGACCATGGTAAATAATAAAAGGCTTTTTCTGGCAAGCTGCATTGCCCTGATTTCTGAGGTATGTAATCAATAGAAATCTCTTCTGGTGATCAGGGATTAACGAGTACCGGTGATTGCTTGTCAAGCAAAAGTATTTTGGAGTTGGGAGACAAGCCTAATGATTTCAACATTTCAATGTAACGGTATTGTAAGGCTTGTGAATTCATCGCCTGATTGATAATCTCCTGGGACTTTTTAATTGCTTCCGCTTCGATCATCATTCTTTCCGCTTCTTTCTTTTGTTTGGCAATGATATAATCCATAGTAAGCGTCGCCTGTTCAGCTTCTACTTTTTCCTCAATGGCTTGAGTAATTTCTTTGGGCATCACAATATCTTTCAACAACACCGCGTCAATGATAAATCCCCATTGACTGATGTGTTCTCTTAACTGCTGCGCTATACCCTCTTCAATTTTTACTCTCTCCGTAGCATACAGTTCTTTGGCTTCATAGCGGGCGCAAATTTCCCTGGTGGTCGCTCTCAGGTTACTTTTAATGGCTACTTCTTCATAATCTTTGCCAAACATAGTATATACATCTTTGGCTCTTTCGGGATCAATATGGTAAAGTAAACTAATTTCTGCATGAATACTTAACCCTTCTTTGCTGGGTACTACAAGATTTTCATAAACTTCAACTACACGGATATTGATTTTAACAGGCTTGCTTACAAAAAAATTGAAAGGCTTGATTCCGTCTTTACGAGACTTTTCACTTAATTTTCCTGATGTCTGGATATATCCTACTTCTCCAGGACGTACAACCATGCAGGAAGTGAGCATGGAAATTCCAAGTACGATTATTAATAGGTTCTTGTACATATGGTGAATGTTTGGTTTTCACACTAATTACAAAAACATTCTGAGGCAATTTTGAACTTGATTATCGGGGCCTATTTTTTAATCAGACGATAGCTCACAAAAGCAAATTGCTTACTGTCCGGCGACCAGGAAGGAACGTTAATAGTGCCTTGTCCACCAAAAAGAGTTGCAAGCACCACAGGCTCTCCTCCTGCAAGCGGCATCATTCTTAACATTACATTCTTATTGGCAGGATGTCCTTCCACTTCTTTTTCATAGGAAAGAAATACCAGCCATTTACCATCGGGAGATGGATGAGGAAACCAGTCATTGTATTCTCCGAATGTCATCTGCTCCTGTTTGCTGCCGTCAGAAAACATTCTCCATATTCTCATGCTACCGGTGCGTACAGAATTATAATAAATATATTTTCCATCTGCTGTATAATCAGGACCGTCATCAAGCCCTGGAGCAGTAGTCAATCTTTTTTCTACTCCACCTTTTACAGAGATACTGTAGATATCAAATTCTTTATTTCTCTCGGCACAATAGGCGAGTGTTTTCCCATCAGGAGACCATCCATGCCAGTAAGAAGGGCCATTGGGAGTAATTTGTCGCGGCTCTCCTCCTGCTATAGGTAAAATATAAATGATGGAGTTGTTGTTTTTCTCTTCATGATGGCTTACTACCAGTTGAGTATTATCAGGAGATATTCCGTGATCATTATTGCATTTTTGTGCAAATCCGGTGTTTAACAAAGACGGTTCACCGCCAGACAATCGCAGGGTATAAATTTTTCCTTCACTGTTAAAGAGCAGGAACTTTCCGTCTCTTGACCAGTTCGGCGCTTCAAAATGTTTTTCAGCTTTATAGATTACTTTTCTCTCTTTGGTGTCGATAGAAAATATTTCAAGAGAGCTTTCGAGAACTTTTTTTTCAACTTCAGCTTTTTCAGTTTTACTTTCTTCCTGCCTAGACTCCTGTGTTGTCTGACATGAAATGAAAGAGGTAAATAAAAGTAAAATCAATATACATCTTATCATAGGCAATAAGGTTGAATGAGTTTAATTATTATCGAAATCAGGTTGCAGGGAATATAATTCCTGCATTTGTTTTACCACCATTTTCTCCGGACTCATTTTCATCATGAGTTTTAATACCGGCTGCAGCAATGGATTGTGTATCATTTGTCCGAACCGCCAGCTGGTATTCACTACATAATCTACTTTTTTCCTTCTGCTGGTTTCAAATTCAGAAAATGCTTTTTCATAATCTGTGTTTCTGAATAAAAAATTACTAATGAAATAAGCATCTTCCACTCCCTGTGCTCCTCCCTGTCCCATATTGGGTGTAGTGGCATGTGCTGCATCGCCAAGTAAGCAAACTCTCCCTTTGTGCCAGGAGTCCAGTCTTTTCAGATCAAACAGATCGCTTCTTATAATTCTTTCAGAAGGTGTATGCTCAATGATTTTACTTATAATCGGATTAAATTTATTAAATCGCTGGTAAATGATTTCTTTTACCGAAGAAGAATTATCTTTTTCTCCTGCTTCCGATTTTATTACAGCAAACCAGTAAACTTTATTTGCTGCGATTACAGAAAAACCAAACCTTATTTCTTTGCCCCATGCTTCTATACAGGAAGATTCCAGCTCTTTTCCCAGGGCAATATCTCCTACTCCTCTCCAGCAGCTTTGTCCGGAATATCTCAATGCCGATTCCGGAAAGATTGATTTTCTCACTTTGGAATGTATTCCATCCGCTGCCAGTAATATATCCGCCTCTTCAGAAGAATTATTAAAAAATACTTTTACTTTATCCCCGGATTCTTCATGGCGGATATATTCCTTATTAAGAAAGATAAATTCTGCCGGCAGTTTGCTGTACAATATTTCCTGAAGTTTTGCCCGGTGTATGGAAATAATTGCCTGTCCGCGGTCATCGGTGATGGCTTTATGAATAGATTTTCTTAAAGAGATCAGCTGATCGTTGGCAACTTCTACCTTATTCAGTTTTCTTCCTGCCTGAATTATTTCCTCATCTATTCCCAGCCATTTAAATACTTTCATGGCATTGGGAGCCATCCATATTCCTGCGCCTACCGCCTGAAGCTGAGGAGTTTTTTCGAAAAGTCGGAATGAAAGTCCCAATTTATGAAGCGCCAATGCGGTCGTTAAACCGGTAATACCTCCGCCGATAATAATACTGTTCATTTATAAAAATATTTTAATAGTACGTAGAGGAATCGAACCACTGTTACCGTAATAAGAATAACATTGAAAACAATAAACTTATGTTACGATCATTTAAAACAGTTACAAGATAATTATTCTTATTATAATTAATTCATCATGTCTTTTTTCTTCTTATGCACAAGGCCCTCAATACTGGGGTGTGGGAATAAAACTAAATAATCCTGGTGGGATAAGCATTAAAAAATATAATGATGATAAAGCCTTTGAGTTGATTGTTGGGGTCCCAATCCATGAAAATACAATGGCTGGTATCGTTTCCGTCATGATTTTAAAAACAGCTCTTACCATTTTATAAGCTACGATGCGGTATACCTGTGAGGTATAATTTCTGATTTGCCTGATATTTCTGTAAAAGAATCTGATATACTTGAATTCTTTGAAGGCAAGTGCTATAATTATATTTATGAAAATGAAATATACTTTATACTCTTTTCTTTTTATTCTTATTGCCCTTTGCAACAGTTGTCAGGTGAAAAAACCTGTAGATACAACTGAAGCAAAAGTATATAAGACAGAAAATATCATGGTACTGGTAGTGGACGGGCCACGGTATTCCGAAACCTGGGGCGACAGCACGCATCGCTATATTCCTCATATGGCAAATGATCTGGCTAAGTCTGGAATCATATGCAGTAATTTTTACAATGACGGATTTACCTATACTTCTTCCGGGCATGCAGCCCTTTGTACAGGATACAAGCAGCAGCTGGAAAATACTAAAGGAAGCCAGCTTCCTGATTACCCTTCCTATTTTCAGTATTATTTAAAAAAGACCAATAAGCCTGCTTCAGATGCGTGGATCATTACTTCCAAAGACAAGCTAGCCATGCTTGCCAATTGCAATGATGCCGAATGGAAAGATAAATATAATCCATCCATCAACTGTGGTAATAATGGTCAGGGAAGCGGCTACCGGAATGATCTGAAAACTTTTCAGGAAATAAAAAATGTACTTTCTGCCGATCATCCCCATATGCTATTGGTAAATTTTAAAGAACCTGATGGTGCAGGACATGCCAATGATTGGAATAAATATCTGAAAGGAATTGTAGAAACAGATAGCCTTGTATGGGAAATATGGAAATACATACAGACTGATATCTATTACAAAGACAAAACAACTTTATTTGTTACCAATGATCATGGCAGGCATTTAGATGGCTGGAAAGATGGATTTGTCTCTCATGGTGATGATTGTGAAGGCTGCCGCCATATCAATCTTTTTGCTTATGGCCCTGATTTTAAGAGCGGCATCATACTGGATAAAACCTATGCACAGGTAGATCTTACAGCTACCATTGCAGAACTGGCCGGTTTGAAAATGCCTTATGGCCAGGGAAAGGTGATAAAGGAGTTGTTCAAATAAATCTACGTCTTTGTCATTTCGACGAAAGAGAAATCTGGAAAAGTCAACCTATATCAGAATCTCCTTCTATTTCCGCAGAAAAGAAGCAAAATGGATAAGCCTGGCCAAGAATGAACAACAAGCAGTAGGGTTTAAGCTATCATATATAAGCTTCATAAAGTCAATACTCTATTATTCTCTTCCATTGTGAAAACCTTTTCTACTTTAAGAATCTTTATACCTGTGATACTATTGAACCGGTGAAGATCAAAGATATCTGTAAAGATTTCATTCAGATCATCTAATACAGAGATCATTGTGAATTTCTCAACAATCTGATCCTTTGAAAATTCCCCATGACCGTCCAGGGTCCTGGTCACGTGGTATTCTACTAAAAAATGATGTTCCATAAGTATAGGTTTTTAATGCAAGGGTATTTATGCCTGTAGACGGATAAGCAGGAAAAATATTTTAAAGAGAATGAGTTATAACAAAAAAAAGAAGAATGCCTTTCGACATTCTTCTTTATATATTAATCGATGTTAATCGAATTAGTTAGAGCTAACTTTAGCAGTTTTAACCGTCTTGATAATTCTTGCAGCTACTTTGTAAGGATCTGCAGCAGAATTAGGACGACGATCTTCTAACCAGCCTTTCCATCCTCTTTCCACTGTTCCGATTGGAATACGGATAGAAGCACCTCTGTCAGACACGCCATAAGAGAATTTATCGATAGTCTGAGTTTCGTGTTTACCAGTTAATCTCAGGTGGTTATCAGCACCGTAAACTTCGATATGCTCTTTTATTACCGGAGCAAAGGCATTGCAAATGATATCGTAAGTTTCTTTTTTGCCAGCATTTCTAAGAGTAGAGTTAGAGAAGTTAGCGTGCATTCCAGAACCGTTCCAGTCAAGGTTTCCAAGAGGCTTGCAGTGCCAGTTAACAGCAACACCGTATTTCTCTCCGATTCTTTCTAATAAATAACGTGCTACCCAGATCTGGTCACCAGCTTCTTTAGCACCTTTTGCAAAGATCTGGAATTCCCACTGTCCTGGGGCAACTTCAGCATTGATACCTTCCACGTTAAGACCAGCTTCAAGGCATACATCAAGATGTTCTTCAACGATCTCGCGACCGTAAGCATTCTTAGCTCCTACTGAGCAGTAGTATGGACCTTGTGGTGCCGGGTATCCGTTTACAGGGAAACCAAGTGGTTTGTTTGTTTCAGGATCCCATAGGAAGTACTCCTGCTCAAAACCAAACCAGAAATCATTATCATCATCTTCAATAGTAGCACGTCCGTTTGTTGGATGTGGTTTGCCATCCGGGCTCATTACTTCACACATTACCAGATAACCATTTTTTCTTTGTGGATCCTGAACGATGAATACTGGTTTCAATAAACAGTCAGAAGATCCTCCCGGAGCCTGTTCTGTTGAAGAACCATCGAAGCACCACATTTCACAATCTTGCAGCTTGCCGCTAAAATTATTTACGATTTTAGTCTTGCTACGAAGGCTTTGTGTGGGTTTGTACCCATCAAGCCAGATGTACTCTAATTTTGCCTTTGCCATTGTTTATAAACGATATAAGGGTTTGAAATAATGATAATTTAAAAAATCTACTTCAAATTTAAGGGTTATTCGTCAAAAAAGCTTGACTTTTTTTCAACATCGCATAAAATTTTTAGTTCATTTTTAAAATATTATTACATAATAAAGACATACCACTGCTTTTTATAACTTAAAATAGAGAAAAGTATATTTTTTAATTACTGTCATCCGACTAAAATTAAAAATAGTGAAAAAAGGGCATTACAATAAAAATCAAGGCGATTTATCCCGCA
>JAIERY010000169.1 GCA_019746425.1 Cytophagaceae bacterium | reverse complement strand
TGTGCCGGGAGGACCGTGGATGATAGCAAGGTCTTCTGCCTTAAGAATATTATTTAGTGCTTTGTTCTGAGAAGTATTTAATCCCGGAACAATTACCTCTTTCACTTCTTCAGAAAATTTTGCCTGCTCATGACCGAGTAAAATTTCTCTGAGTTCTTCTATTCTGTTATGCTTTGCTTTCATCACTTTGTTCAAAGCATTCTCCATCTCTTTATAGCTGGTCTCATCAAAAAGAAGATCCAGTCCCAGTTTACCAAGATCAGCCCAATCGGGCAGTTCATCTACAAATAAAGTAAGCTTAAGATTATTAAGCCCGGCACCCATTACTACTCCGGCAATAGATGGCTTTTCATTTCCCTGGCTCGGATGATTGGAAAAAAGAGAAGCCACTTTACCGGCAGAGAACTGATGGGGGATATCTGTGTTGGTTGGTCGTTCTATTTCCAGCACCAGTCTTTCCCCCGCGGTATAATAAGATTCTTTGATTACTAAAGGATACCAGCTTAGACCTAATCGTTTCCTTTCTTCGAGTGGAGATTCTAATACTTTTTCTTTATACTGTCTGCGGTCTTCTTCCTGTTCAATTTTTAAAATGGAAAGCAGATGCTGTAGTTCTTCTTCAGAGGAAGGGAATTTCATTTTTTATTTATCAAAATTTGGACAGGAAACTTTTCTCCTGCGCTTTTTCTTTTTGTAATTGTTGTATGGAATTTCCCATCCATATATTACTGCTATCTCATGAGATCCACCACTGCCGGGTTTGAAACTGGAGATGGTAAAGTCATAACTGTATGCAAAGGTAAGTCCTTTGTAATACACGCCTGCCAGCAAAATTAATGACTCATGATTATTTAAGCCTTCATTGTATTTTTTAACAGGGACTCCTCTGTACCACATACCAAACATAATCGGTTCATAGATCATATATAATCCTAAATCAAACTGATCATAACGTCCCTGCATCTTATACATAAATGTGGGTGTAATACTTCTTTCCTTCGATGCTTCTGTATACATGCTTTTTCTTGCAGGCTTTACCAGGTGAATTTTATATCCGCCATGAACGCTCATTTTTCTTGGCAGCTTTGACTCACCTACAAAAGCCTGGTTGGGAGTGTTAAGATGCTGTGTGGAAACTCCAAGCCAGAATGTTTCAGAATACAACAATCCGCCAGTTGAAAAATCAAGAAAACTTTTTGTAGCTCCCGGAGTAAAATTATCAGCAGTAGGTAGTCCCGTGTTACCATTACTGGTCAACTGATCCCCAAAAGTAAGATTGAAAAAATTAATATCTCTTGTTACAAAACCAGCCTGAATAGCAGGAATGAATGTCAGCTTTTCGCCGAGATATACCTGATAGGAATAAATAGCGCTGACATCTGTAGAGGTCAATCCCCCATCGCCCTGACGGTCTCTTTTAATGAGCAGTCCTACACCACTGTTATAGGGTTCAATTTTATGATCAAAGGAAGCTGCTATCGTTTGGTATGGACTAGGTAAAGAAGTCCATTGTAAACGGTAATTCAATACGCCTCTGGTATTATTGGCAGTGCCGGCCAAAGCGGGATTAAGAAAAAGAGGGGCATTATAATATTGGGAAAGCTGAGGATCCTGAGCAGTAGCTCCGGATCCATACAATCCAAATAATATAATAAATAAGATCTTTGACTTAGGTATCATGGAATAATCACCCCGAATCTAAAGAAATTCGGGGAAAAGGCCGTGTTTACCAGTTAACGCGGATAAAATCAAATAATTATACTCTTAATGGTGGTGATGTCCGCCCGGTCCGTGAGCATGACCGTGAGCAATTTCTTCAGCAGAGGCATCTCTTACTTCTACCACAGTTCCTTTAAAATATAAATCCATCCCTGCAAGAGGATGATTGAAATCCATCTGAATGTCTTTATCTGTTACTTCCAATACACGTCCCTGCATCATATTTCCTTCAGAATCAGACATTGGCACAAAAGTGCCTACCGGAAAGTCCTTTTCATTGAATTGACCTTCCACTTTGAAAATATCTAAAGGTAATCTAACTACCGCCTCATCTTCGAAGTCTCCGTAAGCCTCATCTGATTCCAGAGTAAATTGGAATGCCGATCCATTGTCTAAACCATCCAATTCTGCTTCAAATTTCTCAGGCAGGCCGCTATGTCCGAATAAAAAAACCATCGGATTCTTAGGGTCTGCTTTTTCTAATAAAACAATCTGACCAGATTCATCCTTAGTACTAAGTTCATAAGTCACAGAGACTACTTTGTTTTTTGCAATTTTCATTATTTCAATTTGTATTCAATAATTAATCTTTTTTATTAAGTAAAGTTTAAATTTAGGAATTATTTTTAATTAACAGGCTTTTTAATTCAAATTTCGCAAAAGTGCTCAATTGGGATATACAGGAAAGAAAATTAGATCTTAAATACAACTGGAAAATTTCCAGGAATGAATCATTCCATAAAATTAATTTATTCGTGGAGGTTTCTGATGGCAAGTATAAAGGTCTGGGTGAAATTGCACCCAATATCCGCTATGGAGAAACACCTGAACTGATAAAATCTCAATTTGAAAATTTTAAAAAATTATCAGGAAATATTATATCACTGGAAGAACTAACAACCTGTCTGAACGAGATTCAAGTGTGCAACTCTCTTCGTTTCGGAATAGAATCTTCTTATATAGATTTTTTTCTTCAAAATACACAGCAGGATTTTTTCAGCTATTTTAAAATCAATCAGCCTGGAAAAATATTTACTTCTTATACCATTCCAATTATTCCTCCCGGAGATGTAAAAGAATTCATCGGCACGCACCATCTTACAAGATTTAAAAGCCTTAAAATAAAAGTAAATACGAGAGGACTCGATCTGATCAAAGAAGTGGCAAAGTATTACAAAGGTTTTCTGATAGTAGACGCCAATGAAGCCTGGACTGATCCTGATGACCATTTAAAATTTATGGAAAAATTAAAAAAATATCCTATTGAATTTATCGAACAACCTTTTCCACATACCCTTTTTGAAGAATATGTGTATCTCAAAAGCAGATCTCCTTTTCCAGTCATGGGAGATGAATCTATTACCAATGAAGCGGATTTTAATTTATTGAAACAACAGTTCCATGGTGTAAATGTAAAACTGATGAAAGCAGGCAGCATAGTGAATGGAATAAAAATGCTTCAGGAAGCAAGACGACATAATTTATTAACCATGATTGGCTGCATGATTGAAACGACCCTGGGTATCTCTGTGGGAATGAAATTATGTGGGCTCGTTGACTATGCTGATCTTGATGGATTTTTCGTGATAGACGAGGAGCCTTTTCATCTGGTTGAAGAATCCAACGGAGAGTTAATATTTAAAAAGTAATAGCTCACATGTCAATATGAGCTATTACCTGACCTTTCATATACTAAATCACTTTTTAGATATAGCCGGGTCAAATGCTTCTTTGATTTCACTTATGTCTGTATGTGAATCAAACTGAACAATTAGATTCTTATTATGATCATACAGATACAGCGAAGGATAACCTAAAGCCTGAAATTGTTTGTAAAACCTGTCTTCTGCATCATGTAAAACTGTAATCTGAGAATGTGCAGCAAGATTATATTGCTTAACAAAACCCTCTATCTCTTCTTTACCATTCGGACTTATCATTACTATCTGAATGTCTTTGAAATAATCAATGCTTCCGAGTATTTCCTGCGTTTCTTTTTTACACACATCACAAAGCGGATTGAAATAAACTATCATCAATCTTGAATTTACTTTCAAATCCTGATTAGTAAATTTTTTACCGTCTAATGTCTGGTAGGAAAACTCAGGTAATTTATCTTCTTTTTTTGGAGCTCTTTGTATGTATTGAGCATTTGCAGCAGTAAGCACCAGTAAACACGCACATACCAACAAATAACTAAATATCGAACCCCTCAGTCTCTCTTTCATATTCTCTTTCTCTTAATCCAACAACTCTTGTATATATAACCGGGGGGCGAAAAGAATAGTTATAGAAAATTTAAATATCAATACAGTATCCTGTATTTCAATATATTAAGACATAGAAAAGTATAAAAAATAGGTATAAGGAAAATAATACAGCTCCTGTCTTTATACTTTATACTTTATACCTTATACTTGATACAGATTATGGCTATCGATCATTTATACATAAATGGAAGAAAGGTATCATACCAGGATATTAAGAAAAAGTCATTTTCAGCTTTATCCGAATATGAAAATAAAGCGCTGGAGTTTTGCTCCGAATGGTTAAATGAGAAAAATGATTTTGTAATACATACCTCCGGGTCGACGGGATTTCCCAAGCAGATCAAAATTACCCGCTCTCAAATGGAAAAAAGCGCCGCAATGACAGCAGAGGCATTACAACTTCAAGCCGGATATAAATCTTTAGTGTGCTTAAACGCTGAATTCATTGCAGGTAAGATGATGATTGTAAGATCATTTGAAGTCGGCATGGAAATAAATATTGTATCGCCGTCCTCCAATCCACTGCAAAGTTTTTCTCCTGACACAAGATTTGACTTCACCGCTCTGGTACCTGTTCAGCTGGAAACTATCCTGGATGAAAGTCCGGATAAAAAAAATATCATTGACAATATGAAAGGTATTTTAATCGGCGGCGCAGGAATTTCCATTGCATTGGAAAATAAAATTCAAGATATAAAGTCTCCTGTGTACCATACCTTCGGCATGACCGAAACCATTTCACACATCGCCTTAAAAAAAATAAATGAACCTGATAAAGAAAGTTGTTTTACAGCTTTCAAGAATGTAATTCTAACCAAAGATGAAAGAGGGTGTCTTGTAATTAATTCCCCTCTTACTGAATATCCCGTCATTACCAATGATATCGTATTGTTTGAAAACATAAAACAATTTAAATGGATCGGCAGAAGCGATAATGTAATCAATAGTGGAGGGATGAAAATATTTCCTGAAAAAATTGAAGGGGAAATTACCAGGATATTTTACGAGTTAAATTTAAACAACAGATTTTTTATTTTCGGAAAATCTGATCCCAGATTTGGAAACATCGTTACGCTTGCTATAGAAGGACCGGCATGGAACAACGATACTATTCAACAGATAAAAAATCAATTCGATAAGAAGCTTACCAGATACGACACTCCGAAGGAAATAATATTCCTGGAAAAATTTCAGGAAACTGCTACCGGAAAAATTGACAGGAAAAGAACAACAGGTAGCTAATTTTATATTTTAAGGGTTGAGACTTCTTAAGGGACTTTTGCAAACCGCTCTTAATTGAATAACAAAAGGCTGCATTATTTAAACTTACCAGACCTTTTATCTTTTCACAATTGTAATTTTCCAAGCTCCACAACAAAATCAATTCAAATAATGTTGTTTAAATAAAGAGCAACGTATATGAAGGATTTTCTGGAAGTTTGTCTGATATATTTAAAGGAATTGATTCCTTTGCCATTTCTGGTATTTGGCTATATGAAAGATATCAATTATGAATTGAGCGAAGCTATGTACTTTACTGCGCTCTTAGGAATTACAGGTGCAGTGATTTTCAATCTTTACAGAGATTATAAAGATATTTATTAAAAATCTATTTGTGTCTTTTTTCCAGCACTGCTATCACCTCGTCGAGGTCAATATTTTTTTGCTCCAGCAGAATCAAATAATGAAAAAGGAGATCTGCCGCTTCATTTTTAAATAATTCATCGTTTTTATCCATTGCTTCTATCACCAACTCTACAGATTCCTCTCCTACTTTCTGAGCAATTTTATTAGTGCCCTTTGCAAACAAAGAACTCGTATATGATTTTTCCGAAGGATTATTTTTTCTATCCCTGATAATTTTTTTGAGATAAGCTATAAATGAAGTCTTATCGGTATTTTTTTCTTTCCAGCAGGTATCAGTTCCGGTATGACAGGTTGGTCCTTCAGGAATAACTTTTATCAGCAATGAGTCATTATCGCAATCCGGAAGAATTTCTTTAACATTTAAAAAGTTTCCTGAAGTCTCTCCTTTTGTCCACAGTCTTCCTTTTGATCTGCTGTAAAAAGTTACTTTGTTTTCCTTTTGTGTTTTTTCAAAGGCCTCGCGATTCATAAAACCGACCATCAATACTTTATTGGTACTGATATCCTGAATTACAGCAGGCACAAGTCCTTTATCTTTGTCGAAATCAATATTCATATTTTGGCAATTTATAATTTTTAGTAAGAAGCTGAAAGCTTAAAGCAAGAAGCTTTTTGCTTTAAGCTTTCAGCTTCTCATCAATTCTGATCGTAATACCATGAGAACTTAAAAATCTTTTCAATTAAGGACTTGCCGGATTCAGCAAATGAACCCAATCCGGCAATTTTTCCGAGCCTTTTTGGAAAAATTTAAATGTACTTGCCGAATCGAGGTTTAAATAAGCG
>JAIERY010000347.1 GCA_019746425.1 Cytophagaceae bacterium | reverse complement strand
CTCTCCGTCGTAAGGTCTTTCCCAGGTATCCCAGATTCCCGCAAAAGCAAAGGCCTCATCGCTGTTTAAGGTAATGCGGAAAGGTATTTTATTTTTTCCTTCTCTTTTCCATTCAAAAAATCCGTCAGCAGGTATCAGGCACCTCTGGCTTTTTATAGCCTCTTTAAAAGGAGCTTTAGTAGTAATGGTCTCAGCCCTCGCATTGATCAGATTGATGGCTGTAGTGTCATCCAGGGCCCATCCGGGAATGAATCCCCATTTGAAGAATGAAAATTCACCTGAATTGAGATTGGTAATAACAGGCATTACCTGGCTGGGAGCTGCATTATAACGAGGCTTCCACTTTTCTTTCATCGGCACACCGAATCTTTTTTCGATTTTTTCCAGTGAATGACTTAAAGAGTATCTGCCGCACATAGTTTTAGTGATGAGTATTGAGTGCTGTGTAATGAGTGTATGTTAGAATGGAGATTGTAGAAAATTAAGGAAACCTCTGCACTCTGCACTCATCTCTCTGCACGAACTTCGAAATTATACATAATTCCTTATAAATTCAACAGCTCTTTTTTCTGACCAGTATTTTCCTTCTTTATTATTTTCAAAAAAACCACAATGACCGCCTGTTTCAGGCATTTCTAAAAATAAATGTGGATTACTTTCTGCTTCTCTGATGGGGTAGCATTCAGGGGTGAGAAAAGGATCATTCCTGGCATTTACCAGCAAGGAAGGAATAGAAATATTGGGAAGATAATATAAACAGCTGGATTGTTTCCAGTAATCCCTTGCGCTTTTAAAGCCGTTCATCGGGGCAGTGTATCTCTCGTCGAACTGCAGAAAGTTTTTTATTTTATGTAGTCCTTCTATGGATAGCGCTTCCGGTATGGCCTGTGATTTTTTAATCATTTTTTTCCTCAGGCTTTTGAGAAATCTTGCCATGTAAATTTTACTTTTCCATTTTGCAAGGTGGTGGGCGCCGGATTCCAGGTGACAGGGTACCGAAAATGTAACAGCACATTTGATTTTTTTATTGACCTGTTTTCCTTTTTCTCCAAGGTATTTTAGCGTAATGTTTCCTCCAACGCTGAATCCTATCAGAATAATTTTTTCATAATCATATTTTTCCAGCGCATGCCGGATTACATAATCAAGATCTTCTGTGTAACCGCTATGGTATGACCTGTGCAGTTTGTTGATCTCTCCGCTGCATCCTCTGTAATTCCATGCAAGCACATCAAACCCGTGTATGTTCATAGTCCTTACCATGCCCAATACGTATGGCCTGATGGAATCTCCTTCCAGCCCATGAGATATAACGACTAAATTTTTTGAATTTACTTTCGACCAGTCAAGATCCAGAAAGTCATGATCGGGAGTAAAAATTCTTTCCCTTGTATAAACAACATTGCCCACCTTTCTGAATAAGGCGGGCAATATTGTCTGCAAATGCCTTGAGAACAAATAGTACGGTGAATTATATTCCGATTTATTTATTAAAGGCATTTGGTTTTTTAGTAAGCTGGATTAACAGTTTTCACACCATGTGTTCCTTCCCACTTTTCAAATTTTTCTACTTCTTCAGCAGCTTCTTTGATGAACCAAATCATTAAAGCGGCATCATCTACAAAACCAATGAATGGCAGAAAATCCGGTAACAAATCTATTGGTGAAATCAAATATGCAAATGCAACAAATCCAAGAATAACTTTTGACTTAGGAATACCATCATATTCTCCGCTAAAAGTCATTTTGCCCATTCGGTATAATGATTTGATTTTGCCTCCGAATTCGCTCAATGATTTTCCTTCTTTAGTATTGGTTGCTTTCTGATAAATCTCGTTAATCTTTTCAGTGAACTTATCAGGATGTTTGATGAAATATCCTGTGTTGTCAACAAATTTTTCAAGCTTAGGAGATTTAGAAATCCATTTGCCGACTCTGTCTTTAAAGGATTCTTCCTGTACACCTTTTCCTTTCACTTTTCTTTCTTTAGTTTCCATAATTCCAACTTCTCCTTTTTATTCTTTTAATCTTATATATTTAATAACAAATTTCAGGGTATTGTTGGTTTTGTTTTTTAATTTATTGATAATCAGTCATTTGATTCCAAAAAGCAAGTTATGATTTTTAATGCGGTTTATAAGCTCTATTGAGGGTTTAAATATAGTTATTCGCAGATTATCATTATTCGTTTTCTCTTCATAATTTGCTTAAAAATTGAAAAAATAAATCTAATATGAGTAGTGTGTTACGTCTGGCAATACAAAAAAGCGGCAGATTGAATGAAGATTCCATTAAACTGATGAAAGAGTGTGGGATTGAATTCAGCAACGGAGGAGGTACTTTAAAATCTGTGGCCAGTAATTTTCCGATAGAATTTTTATTTCTCAGAGATGATGATATTCCAGGATATGTAGCGGATGGCGTAGCAGATATTGGTATTGTAGGTGAAAATGTATCGGTAGAAAAAAAGAAAAAAATCAAGGATATTAAGAAGCTGGGTTTTTCTAAATGCAGACTTTCTGTCGCGGTGGCAAAATCTTTCAACTATACAGGTACGAAAGATCTGAACAATATGAAAATCGCAACTTCTTATCCTAACATTCTTTCTGACTATTTATTTCAAAATAATATCAAGGCAACCATTCACGAGATCAGCGGATCGGTGGAAATTGCTCCCAGCATAGGCTTGTCAGACGCAGTGTGTGATATCGTAAGTTCAGGAAGCACATTGATCAGCAATGGTTTAAAAGAAGTGGAAGTTATTTTCAGATCGGAAGCTGTGTTGATTGCATATCCGGAATTAAGTAAAGAAAAAACAAAAGTATTGGATGATCTTTGTTTCAGAATTGACTCGGTGAGAAATGCAAAAAATACCAAGTATATTCTTTTAAATGCACCTAATAAATCTCTCGATACCATTATTAGTTTGCTTCCCGGAGTAAAAAGCCCTACGATTATGCCGCTGGCCAAAGAGGGATGGAGTTCATTACACTCTGTAGTAAATGAAAATGACTTCTGGCATGTGATTGAAAAACTCAGAGCAGCAGGCGCAGAGGGCATCCTTGTTATTCCAATAGAGAAAATAATTAAATAATTAGAAATATATTTTGCTTAACCATAATAGCTCATCCGCCGGTTGGCGGATGAGCTATTATGGATTTGTGGTGATAAAAGACTTTAGCATGAAACTATTCGAATATCCAGATAAAAGTGAGTGGAAAGAAATTCTGCAGCGTCCTGTTCTGGATTCCCGAAGCCTTGATGAGAAAGTATCTTTAGTGCTGAAGGAAGTAAAAATGAAAAGGGATGAGGCTCTGAGAGAATTCACTTCAAGGTTTGACGGGATTACGATTCATGATTTTCTGGTTTCTGAAAATGAAATCCTCCAGGCTAAGCAAAAAGTTTCAAAGGAATTAAAAAAAGCAATTCAGATTGCAGCAAATAATATTGAAAAATTTCACATTGCTCAAAAAGAAAAATCCAAAGTAATTACAACTTTTTCCGGAATAAAATGCTGGAGGAAGAGTGTTGCCATTTCTAAAGTAGGTTTATATATACCGGGAGGAACCGCTCCGCTTTTTTCAACCATATTAATGCTGGGCATACCTGCAAGAATTGCAGGATGCGAAGAAATAGTATTGTGTACGCCGCCTGATAAATCAGGAAACATACATCCTGCTATATTATTTGCGGCAGACTTTTTAAAGATTAAAAAAATATACAAAGTCGGCGGTGCACAGGCTATAGCAGCAATGGCTTATGGAACAGAATCTGTTCCGCAGGTTTATAAAATATTCGGACCCGGAAATCAATATGTAACCGCTGCCAAGCAATTAGTAGCACGGGATGGCGTAGCGATTGATATGCCTGCAGGGCCTTCAGAGGTGGCTGTATTCGCAGATAAATCATGTGTACCATCTTTTGTTGCAGCTGATTTACTGTCACAGGCAGAGCATGGAAATGACAGCCAGGTATTGCTGGTAACCAATGATAAAAAAGTGCTCGAAAAAGCAAAACTGGAATTGGATCTGCAATTGGAGCAATTACCGAGAAAGGTTTTTGCGGCTAATTCATTGGCAAACAGCAAGGCCATTCTTGTAAAAAATATAGAAGAAGGAATTGAGCTTATTAATGAGTATGCTCCCGAACATTTGATTCTACAAGTGAAAAACTATAAGAGAGTTGCTGATAAAATAATCAATGCCGGTTCTGTCTTTTTAGGAAATTATACTCCTGAAGCAGCAGGCGATTATGCTTCAGGCACTAATCATACACTGCCCACCAATGGATATGCCAAAGCATTTTCAGGCGTATCACTGGACTCATTCGTAAAAAAGATCACCTTTCAGGAAATAAGCAAGGGGGGAATAAAAAAACTTGGCCCTGTAATTGAAACAATGGCCGAAGCAGAAGAGTTAATTGCACATAAAAATGCGGTTAGTCTTCGGTTCAGAAAGAAATAAAAAGGTCAACGGTGGACAGTCTACAGTCCACGGAATTACTATTTTTTGTGGTTTGTGGACTGTGGACAAAAATTTCAATAAGAGATCGAAATTAAAAATTAAGAATACATGTATATCGATTCTCATTCTTTTCTCTCAATGCATTTCCCCCAATTCAAACATCACAGATAGACCAGATATGAATAACATTTCTTTAGCGATACATGGCGGCGCTGGCAATTATACTCTATCTGATTTAAGTTTAGAGGAACAAAAAGAATATCAGCAAAAACTCCAGGAGGCATTGGACAGAGGCTATGATATATTGGAAAAAGGAGGAAGCAGTATTGATGCCGTAGAAGCAGTGATCCGTATACTGGAAGATTCCCCTTTGTTTAATGCCGGGAAAGGCGCAGTGCTTACCAGCAATGAAAAAATCGAACTGGATGCTTCTATCATGCGCGGTTCTGATTTAGCTGCCGGTGCAGTGGGAGGCGTGACCATTGTTAAAAATCCTATTTCTGCTGCAAGGAAGGTTATGGAAAACTCTCCTCATGTTTTATTGATGGGAAGAGGCGCTGAAGCCTTTGCCAAAGAACAGCATCTTGAAATCGTTGATCCATCTTATTTTTTTACGGAAAAAAGCAGGATGCAATTGCAAAAGATAAAAGAAGAAGAAAAATTGAAATTAAAAAACAGCGAAAAGAAAGATAAAAAGTTTGGTACGGTTGGTTGTGTCGCTTTGGATAAGAACGGAAACCTGGCTGCGGGTACCTCTACAGGAGGCATGGTCAATAAAAAATTCGGAAGGGTAGGAGATTCGCCTATTATAGGAGCCGGCACTTATGCAGACAACAGGACTTGTGCCGTTTCATGCACAGGACACGGTGAACATTTTATCAGAAATACCATAGCTTTCAGCGTGGCGGCGCTGATGGAATATAAAGGACTTTCGTTGGAGCAGGCGGTAGATTATGTGGTGGAAGAAAAATTAAAGAGGACTTCCGGCACCGGTGGACTCATAGCTATTGATAAAGAAGGAAACATTGCGATGAAGATGAATACTCCGTCCATGTTTCGTGCTTATAGGAACACTAAAGAAAGTAAGGTGTTTATTTTTTAAACAGGTGATCTTTGTGAAAGATGTGATCATTTAAAGGGTAGAATACAATCAAAAGAAATAAAAATACCACACCAAATTCCAATAATTCTGCACTTTTTCCTTGAATATCAGAAGGCTTTACTAATGCTGTTATCACTAATATCAAAATTAAGCTTATTGTCTGATAGTTTTTGGGAAGGATAATGCCCTTTTGATCAAGGAAAGATTTTACTTGCGAATTCTTTTTGTATAAATATGGGAGAATGATCATATAGACTATTAAGCAACAGCTTAGTCCTATAGAAAAAATAATCAAGTTAATTTTTATTCCCTTGAATTTTAAATTATGAAAATTTGTCTCGTTCTGTGCATTATATTCTTTAAAGAAATCTCCACTTTCAGCTCCAAAAATTCTTTGTCCCCATGATATCTCTTCACCCGCTGCAATGATCATTAATAAACCAAGCGATAGTGTAAATAAACTGAATAAAAAGCCTCTAACCTTATGTAGTTTTGCTGCTCTGTAAAAAGATAAACCTGCACCAAAAAGTAAACCGATTACTGTAAGCCATTCTATAAATCCATCTTCTTCGGTGTATGTTTGAAAAAGGCTCTTATTAATATAAGATAAAATAATACCAATTAGGATTAACACAAAAATTACACCCAATATAGTTATTTCAAGTCTATTAAAATTTAATTTCATCCTTTGGCTTTTTTCTTCGTACAAAACTAAGAAAGATTAGGGAATTTTATTTATATATTTAAACATTATTGTCCGACTAAAATTGTAAGGAAAACGGGGTAAATTTCTTCTACCCCGTTTTTTTTGTCAATTTTGTTGTT
>JAIERY010000214.1 GCA_019746425.1 Cytophagaceae bacterium | reverse complement strand
ACATCAAAGAAGAAAAAAAGACATTGAATTAAATTTATTTAAATCAAGTGGTTAAATGTGTTAAAGTAGAATTAAATCCTCCCGCATATTTCATTCCTTCAATGTATTGTCCTTTGTCATCTTTAGGGGAATGGCAATCCACACAACTTCCTGCTGAAAGTAAATATTCTCCATACTTCAAGGTATCAGTCTTTGCAGGAATTGGTTTAAAGTTTGGTTTTGCAGGAATAGTATGAATGATAAAGTTCATAGGAAAATCCGAGCTCGATTCAGGAACATTATTCTCAATAGGTTTCAATGTTCTCAGGTATGCAATGATGGAAATAATATCAAGGCTATCCATTTTTCCATAGGCAGGGTGCGGCATTACAGGGAACAAAGGTCTTCCGTCTTTGCTCATACCACTGGTGATTGCCCTGAAAACTTCTCCGTCTGTCCAGTTTCCGATTCCTGCAGGAGTGATGTTCCTGGAATAATACGTTCCGGGAAATCCGTAATCCTGGTTAAATTTTTCTCCTCCTTTTCCCAGGGTTCCTTCTATCAGCGGACCTGTTAATTTGCTCCAGTCTCTGGTAGAGTGGCAATCAATACAGGCGCAGACATTATGAGCGAGGTATTTTCCTCTTTCTACTCTTTCAGGAGTGAGTTCTACTTTTAAATCAGGCGCTGGTCCCACATTAGGTAAGGCTACTTTTACATAAGTAAGCAGGCATGCTACTCCGAATATCAGAACTGCCACAACAGCAAAAATTATTTTTAATGTTTTTTTCATAAATGAATATCAGGTTACAGAATTTTTCCGAAAATAAGAAAGTGAAATGATATTGAGAATTATTTCGAAACCAATTCCTGGAATTTCTTGAACGCATCACCGTTCTGATCTGCATCAAAAGAAAAATCTTCGGGGTCTTTAGACATGATGTTGATCTTGTCATTTCCGGTGTACATGAAAATATTTTTCTCCTCAGCGCCGGTGCGTCCCGAATAATATTGATACATATCATAAGGTGATGTTTTGTATAATGTATCCAGCTGCTGCTGAGTATACAGACTTTTTTGCATTTCTCCCTCTTTAGGGTTTTCATAAAGATAATCTTCATCCGTTTTTTTGAAATTAACTTTATAGATCAGCTCTTTATAGTCGGCAAGCGCTTTATCTATATCTGCTTTAGAATATTTTTTAAAAAATTCCTGTCCGGCTACAATAAAAGAGTCCTGTTTTGCAGCATAGCATATGGTAGTGTTATTGTTAAGAGATTGTGTATTGCCTGAAGCATATCTGACCGCCAGGTCTAAATTAAGATCTTTTAATACCATCGATTTTCCGTCAGTGGGTTCTGCAGGGCTTGCAATCTCTACTGTCTTCGAATCGGTGGCTTCTGTTGAAGTGCTTTGCTGACAAGAGAAAAAAAGTAATGCACTGAGGCATAATCCATAAAAAATATTTCTAAGCATAGTTATAGGGGTTAATGTTGTGTCCTGAATTTAGTAATTTTTTCTAAAAGCCTTATTTGCTGATGTTTGATATCCTTTTATTTTATCAACAATGAAGCTCAGTTATCCACTTTTATAGAGGATTTTACTCCCTTATTTCGTATCTTGTAAGGCTGTAATTTACCCTATGAAGATCCCAAAAGAGACCATTGATCAGATTCATCAGAACATCGACATCGTCGAGGTCATATCTGATTTTATCTCTTTGAAAAAGAAAGGGCATTACTACTCAGCCTGTTGTCCCTTCCACAATGAAAAAACTCCCTCTTTCACGGTAACTCCTGCCAAAGGAATTTACAAATGCTTCGGTTGCGGCAAAGCTGGCGATGCCATCCAGTTTGTCATGGAAATGGAAGGGCTCAATTACATCGAGGCTATGAAATATTTTGCCAAAAAGTATGGCATAGAAGTGAAAGATGAGCCGCTTAACGATGAAGAAATAAAGCAGCAGAATGAAAGAGACAGTTTATACATAGTGCTTAACTATGCTAAAAATTTTTACCATGATCTGCTGCACAATCATGATGAAGGCAAGTCAATAGGCTTAAGTTATTTCAGGGAGAGAGGCTTTAATGATAAGACAGTTGAGAAATTTGAATTGGGATACAGCCTCGAAGAATGGGATGCTTTTTTAACTTCCGCGCTGAGGAATAATTATCAGCTGGAAATTCTTGAAAAAGCAGGCCTTGTTCTAAAACGAGAAAATGCCAACGATTCCAAAACCATTAAGCACTATGACCGCTTTCGCGGAAGAGTAATTTTCCCTATTCACAATGTGACAGGGAAAGTAATTGCCTTCGGTGCGAGGATTTTAAAAAACGATAAGAACCAGCCAAAATATATCAACTCTCCGGAGACGGAAGTCTATCATAAAAGTAAAACTCTTTATGGAATAGCGCAGGCTAAGCAGGCCATTCGTCAGGAAGATAATTGCTTCCTGGTAGAAGGATACACAGATGTGATTTCTCTGCACCAGGGTGGAATAGAAAATGTGGTGGCGTCTTCCGGGACTTCTCTTACACAGGAGCAGATAAGGTTAATAAAAAGATATACGGAGAATATTACCGTTCTCTATGATGGCGATCCTGCAGGTATCAAAGCCTCTATCAGGGGAATTGACATGATCCTGGAAGAGGGAATGAATGTGAACGTAGTTGTCTTCCCCGACAATGACGATCCGGATAGCTATGTAAGGAAGATAGGAGGAACTGAGTTTAAAAATTTCGTAAAGTCTGCTAAAAAAGATTTTATCACTTTTAAAACAGAATTGTTCCTGGCAGAAGCAGGCAATGACCCTGTTAAAAAGGCAGAAGTCATCAGGGAAATCGTAGTAAGCATTTCTAAAATTTCCGACGGAATAAAAAGAGCGGTGTTCTTCCAGCAATGCAGTACTGCTTTGAATATCGACGAAGGAACTTTGATCGCAGAGTTCAACAAAATTCAGATCAAGCAAAAACAACAGCAGAAACAGGAGCAGGCTAAAATAGAAGAAGAGTTTCATCACGATCCACTGGTAGAAGAACTGATTAAACCTGCTACCGAAGAGATCAATGTAGTAGAATCTCAGGAAAGGGAAATTGTAAGACTGCTGTTAAACTTTGGTTCGAAGTCACTGGACGATAGCCAGAAACTGGCACATTTTCTTCTGGCCGAAATTCAGGATACCGAAATTCATACGCCACTGTATAAGAAATTTATTGATCATATTAAGTTAGAATTGGAAAAAGGAAATCTTCCCGATCCGGAATATTTTATAAGGTCAGAAGATGAGGCTTTGAGAAAAGAAACCATCGATCTTATTTCCAATAAATATGAGCTGAGCAATAATTGGGAAGAGATGCATCAGGTGCAGGTCACGCGTTCAGAACATATGCTCGACACCATGGTGACTACTACCATTCTCCGCCTGAAGTGGAGAAATATCCAGCTTATGATCAAGGAAAACAAAGAGTTTTTGCTTAAGGCCCAGAGCCAGGAGGATGTAGAAACCTGTCAGAAAATCCATATGAAACTCAAAGAGGCAGAAAAGCAGATTGCTGTGCTGCTTGGAAATGTGATTGCCAGATAATTTTTGTCGGAAAGCTTCGTTAGGGCTGCTAAAATACTTTTATTAATTTCACCCCGTGAAAATCCTCCAGATCTGTTTCCGTATTCCCTATCCTCCTCATGACGGCGGCGCCATTGCCATGTATAATATTACG
Organism: Cytophagaceae bacterium; assembly: GCA_019746425.1. Lineage (GTDB taxonomy): Bacteria > Bacteroidota > Bacteroidia > Cytophagales > Cytophagaceae > JAIERY01. The sequence goes on along the minus strand of JAIERY010000214.1, from coordinate 2,630 downwards.
AAAGGACTTAAGGAGCAGGGTCATGATTTGACAGTCCTGGCTTTTAATACTCCCAAGCATTTTCAGGAGAGCAATGTCCTGGATCATCTTGCAAAAATCAAAGCAGTATTTGTGAATACAGAGGTTTCTTTATGGAAGGCATTGGTTAATTTTTTTTTCAAAAGCATACCTTATAATATAGAAAGATTCATCGCGGCAGATTTCGAAAAAGCTTTGGCAGATATTCTTACGAAAGAAAAATTTGATATTATTCATTTTGAGGGAACTTATATTGCCTGGTATGTGGATGTGGTTAGAAAATATACTTCTGCACCGGTTGTGCTGCGCACACACAACTGTGAATACCTCATATGGGAAAGACTTGCTGCCAACGAAAATAATTTTCTGAGGAAATTTTATTTCAAAAATCTTTCACGGCGTTTGAAAAAATTTGAACAGGAGTATTACAGAAAGGTTGATGGCATTGCTGTTATTAGCGGGGAAGATAAAAAATTTGTAGAGCACTGTGCTCCCGGAGCAAAAATAAGTGTTATCCCTGTTGGCATTGAGACCGGTAATGCTGCAACAGTAAATATTACGCCTGAGGCATGGACTATCCTTTACATCGGCGCTTTGGAATGGCAGCCCAATATGGAAGGTTTAAAATGGTTTCTGGATAATGTATGGCCTAAAGCCTTAGCGTTAAATCCTCAATTGAAACTTCATATTGCAGGTAAACGTACGCCTGAAGAAATCTTAAATTTAAAATTGCCCAATGTGCAGGTGCATGGCTTTGTAGAGGATGCTGACCTATTTATGAAAAAATATGATTTAATGATTGTACCTTTGCTTTCAGGAAGTGGTATGAGGGTTAAAATACTGGACGGTATGAAATCGGGTAAATGTATTTTGTCATCATTGATAGGGGCGGAGGGGATTGAATATGAAAACGGTAAAAATATTTTAATTGCCGATACGCCGCAGGAATGGGTACAAGTTATCAGCAGGTATTTTTCGAAAGGAGGAAATAATATTCAATTGAGAAAAAATGCCCTGGAACTGGTACATAGCAAGTATGACAACAAACTAATTATAAAAAAACTCACAGACTTATATAAGGACTTACTCTCTTGATTGCATTGCAGATCATATTCTGGTTAAGTATTATACTTATCCTTCATTCGTATATTTTTTTTCCTTATTTGTTACAATTATTTACCAGGGGAAAAAAGCAGAATGATCTTGTCTTTGAAAGCAATTCCGCTGATCTCCCTCATATAGATATTATCCTTTCAGTATACAATGAAGAATCGGTGATTGCTAAAAAAATCGAAAGCACATTTGATGCGAACTATCCTGAAGACAAACTCCGTTTTTACATTGGTTCTGACAGTTCAGAAGACCGTACCGATGCAATCATTGAAGAATACAGAAGTAAATTTCCTCAAATAAAATTCAGAAGATTTCCCAAGTCAGGAAAAATCGGGATAATCAATGCGCTGGTCAAAAACTCCGCTTCTCCGGTGTTGATTTTTACAGACGCCAATGTTTTTTTTGATAAGAATACCATTTATAACCTGGTGAAACATTTTAAAAATCCTGCCATCGGACTAACCGGTGGAAATATCATCAACGAAGGCTATAAAAAAGAAGGTATTTCCTTTCAGGAAAAGTCATACCTGAAAAGAGAAAACTGGATCAAGTACCATGAAGGTTTGTGGGGTGGAGTGATGATAGGAGCATTTGGCGGATGTTTTGCTTTAAGGCGTGAAAACTTTTCCCCTGTTCCCGCCAATTTCCTGGTAGATGATTTTTATATCACCATGCATGTGTTAAGACAGTATAAAAAAGCAATCAATGAACTTGATGCGATTGCATACGAAGATATTTCAAATAAAATTACAGAAGAATTCAGAAGAAAGGCGAGGATTTCCACAGGGAATTTCCAGAATATGCAGCAGTTTAGCAGCTTGCTATGGCCACCGTTTTCCAAGGTAGCTTTCTGCTTTTTCTCTCATAAAATTTTAAGGTGGTTAACACCATTTTTAATGATTGTTGCTTTTGTTTTCAATTTATTTCTTATTCAGAACCATGTGTTTTTTAAATGGACTTTTACAGCGCAGCTAGTACTGCTGCTTATTCCGCAACTGGACTGGCTTTTAAAAAATATAAATGTTAATTTCAAGGCCTTAAGATTTGTAACACATTTTTACGGAATGAACCTTGCGCTATTGGTAGGGTTTTTTAAATTTATAACGGGAGTTAAATCGAGTGTATGGAGACCAACCGAAAGAAATCAGTAAGCCTGGATAAAATAGAAGATGCGATCAGCGCTATCAAAAAGGGAGAAGTGATCATTGTGGTGGATGATGAAGACCGCGAGAATGAGGGAGATTTCATTTGTGCAGCAGAGTGCACCACTCCTGATATAATAAATTTTATGGCTAAGCATGGGCGAGGTCTCATTTGTGCTCCATTGGTGGAAGACCGCTGCGAAGCATTGGGGCTGGAGCTCATGGTGGGAAGAAACACAGCAACTCATGAAACTCCATTTACTGTTTCAGTTGATTTGCTCGGACATGGCTGCACTACAGGAATCTCTGCCAAAGACAGAGCTAAAACCATTAAGGCTTTGGTAAATCCTAAAATCA
>JAIERY010000304.1 GCA_019746425.1 Cytophagaceae bacterium | reverse complement strand
TGTCTTATACAATTGAAATCAAATCTGCCATTCGTGAGATTTTGAAAAAGAGTGCACAAATTAAATAACAAGGTTCCTTCTGAATGACAGAAAGAGCTGACTTCTCTTCCTTGCTGTCATTCAGAAGAAACCTTGTCATACATTGGCAGCTGCATGGACAAATAAAAAGTCTCCCGGAAACCCGAGAGACTTCAAAATTATTTAATCAGATAATCTGTACATCAACGATACTACTTCACCATCAATAGCTCTGACTTAGCTGGAGCCCCGTTGATGAAATAGTTTACTGTGTAAAGACCTTTGGCAAAAGAAGCAACGTCGAATGACTCTTCTAATGAAATCATTTTACCTTCTGCAATTACTGCAATTTGTCTTCCATACATATCAGAAAGTGTAACTTTCACTTCTGAAGCAGCCAATAATTCTAATTCAATTTTAGCTGTCTCAGTAGCAGGGTTTGGATACAATTGAGAAGAAGCGATATTGTCTGCAGCTTTTACACCATTGATGAAACCCCCTACTTTGAAGTTATCCAGCATGAAGTTTCCTTTGAATTTTTTACTCCATGGAGCAGCAGGAAGACCAGCGCCAACAGGCTGAATGTTAATTTGGATGATGTTAGTACTGTCAACTAATCCTGGAGATGCTCCGTAGAAGTTTCTGAAGTTTCCTGCATAGTTAATAGTCTTTGTCCCTACAAAACCAGCTGCTACAGATACTCCTACCGCATCAGTATAACGGTTGCTAGCGCTGTTGTCCTGAACCTGTACGCTTAAGGTCATGTCGGCATTGCCTGTATTATCAATATAAAGATCGATAGTCTTATTGGTGGTCATATTGATAGCATTGGCAAAAGTAATAGTAAGCGCATTCCAGTTAGCAGCAGGACCACCTGGTTGCTGAGGACCTATTGAATCATTCATGGTAATGTTCATCATACCGCCAGATACACTGGTAGAGTAAGATGTTCCGCCATTCCATGTAGCAGCAGTAGGAGCTACAGCGAAAGTCTCATTATAAGCAATGTTTTGTGCCATTGCTCCAACGAAACCAGCCAGTACTAATAAATTGGTTAGTAATAGTTTTTTCATAGAGTTTTGATTTATGTTTAAGTTAGAGTTAATATTAAAATACCTGGATGAAAGGACAATAATAAGAAAAATTAGCGAGTTAACAGCCCTTTACAATCTCAATTTATAATCATTATAGTTTATACTAAATATAGTATTTTTTTAATAAAAAATATAAATATCCAAAATTTTATTAATCGCAAATTTAAAAACTTCCATCTATCTGACCATAAAATAAAAAGCCCGGTTGCCCGGGCTTTTTATTTTATGAAGATTTATAATCCTGTATATCTATAAATCTATTTAATTGTGTCATGACTTACTTCACCATTAACAATTCTGATTTTGCAGGAACACCATCAATAGAATAGTTAACAGTGTAAAGTCCTTTAGTAAATGCAGAAACATCAAAAGTTTGCTCTAAAGCGCTCATTCTGCCTTCAGCAATAACAGCTACTTCTCTTCCAAGCATATCAGATAAAGTAATTTTTACATCAGAGGAAGATTTCAGATTTAATTCTACAGTAGCAGTTCCTGAAGCAGGGTTAGGATATACTACAGAAGAAGAGATGTTATCAACAGCAGAGTTAGTCCCCGCAACACCTGCAGTACCGCCGATTTTTAGATTATCAAGATCAATGCTTCCAGAGAATGCTGCACAACTTCCGTCAGTAGCACCGCACCATGATTCACCGGCACCGCCGTTTACTACAAGGTAAAGACCTACCAGGTCAACAAAACCATTTGAAGGAATAGTATAATAAGAAGCTGACCATGCGCCGCCGCAGTTACCATTATACTCAAACTGTGCTGCAGCATAGTTGAATGTTACAAAGGCAGTCTGGCCTGGGAATACTACCACAGTGTTTCCACCAGCATCTGTTCCAGCCTGGCCAGCAGTACCTGGAGAAATAGTAGTTGTCACACCATAGTTTGCATTGATAGTATCTTGTAACCCGGCAGGGCAGTTTGTATTGGTAGGAGCAAAAGCTGCAACTACTAATTTCAGATCCACTCTGAGCTCCATGTTCGCACTTCCGTTGTTAGTGATGTACATAGAAAGTTTTTTGTTGGCAGTGATATCAATCGGAGTGGCTGGTTTAATGTATAAACCAAAACCACTGAAAAACTGGTCTGCATTGGTAGCAGTAATTCTTAGTTTTCCGCCTGTTTCTGCTGTAGTATAAGTACCGGAAGTGTACCATCCGTCGTTAGCGCCAGCCTGTACAGTACCGTCGTTAAAATTATCAAAATAACTTGTAGTAGTAATTACGCTTTGCCCCATGGCAAATGCCCCCAGCAGGGTAGAAAAAATAGCTGAAAGTAAAATTTTCTTCATAATATTAAGTTTAGGTTAAAGTGAATATTATTATATAAATTATGTTTTTTGTTATAATTAAGGGTTAAAATTAAATAAAAAAACCTTAAAAACCATACGTGTAATTATTTTTTCGATCAATTTGAAAAATAACATTAAATGGTGTTAAAATTTCAGGAAATACTTGGTTTAAGCTGATTTTAATTCAATCAACTCTGGACAAGATACATTTTTATTTAAGGACAAGGGCTTTCAAAAAAGAGTTGTCTGTTCCATTACTACATGCCTGGAACTCTACTCAAAATGCAGGTATACGCTTACCGTATGAGTACTTAGCAAATTAAGACTGCGTGAGTATTCATTGGGGTCAGCGTTGAGCATGTTCACTAATCCATGAGAAATCCTTATTTCAGGAGAAAATTTAAAGAGCGGGTAATAAATATCGAAACCAAATCCATACTCTATGGCAAAGTCCATATTGTTGGTACGAAGCTGGGAAGGTTTCCTGTCTTTCTTTTTCGATCCTGCTTCTATGCCCGGCTTCACCCCTCCCACCATATACATCCTTAAATTTTTTCTGCGCTGGGATTTATATTTAAGCATGAGAGGAAATTCTATAAAGGTATTATCGCTGACCTGCTCTACAATACCTCTCTGTGCAAACTGATATTCTATTTTTCTTTCATAAAAAGAAACGGTAGGAAGCAATCGCAGGTCGAAATAATCGGCAAGCCTGTAGCTTATAATAAATCCAAGCGAAAATCCTGCAGAGCTTCTTGGAATAACAGAAATGATAGAATCGGTAGCCATAAACAGGCTGGATTGCTCCGCCCTGAAACGTGCGCTGTTAAATCCAATGGTGAAACCATAATGGAATGTCTTATCATCATAATTAGGCAAATTCTGACTTCCCCGGGTAGTACCAAAGGTTTTCTTTTCCTGGGCAAATGAAAAAGATGCCTGGATCAGCAAAAGGAATAAAATAAGGACTATTTTTTTCCCAGATAAATGCTGCTTATTCCAAAAGTCAAGGGTATGCATTGTAATGATTTAAATCCTGTTTTTTCTAATATGTTTAAAAAATTTTTCCCATCCGGAAAAGCATTTACCGATTCGGGCAGATAAGTGTAAGCTGATTTATCTTTTGAAATCACTTTCCCGACAAAAGGTAAAATATGCCTGAAATAAAAATTATAAATATTCTTAAAAGGAAATGTTTGGGGGTTTGAAAACTCTAAAATGACCACCGTTCCTCCTGTTTTAATTACCCTATGCATTTCCGCCAGCCCTTTTTCCAGGTTCTCAAAGTTTCTAACGCCAAAAGCGACGGTTATTGCATCAAAGGTATTGTCTTTAAATTCTAAATTTTCCGAATCCCCTTTTTTTAATTCTATTTTCCCCTCCAGTCCGAGCTTTTTTATTTTCTCTTTCCCTACCTGCAGCATTCCTTCAGAGATATCTACTCCTATAATTTTTGAGGCGCCGCTTTTTAATCCTTCTATGGCAAAATCTCCTGTGCCGGTAGCAATGTCCAGTAACGTCTGTGGATTCTCTTTTTTCAAAAGTTTCACAGCTTTCTTTCTCCATCCCTTATCTATGCCAAGGCTTAATATGCGATTTAAAAGATCATATCGCGGAGAGATATTGTCAAACATCTCTGCTACCTGTTCCTTTTTCGCTGCTTTCTGATCTTTGTAGGGGATTACCATTCTGTAAATAAAAAATATAAGCTGTAAAATTATAAAACCCGGGGAGAATGGGAAAGGTTAATGCCAGATAAAATAAAAGCGAAAAGCTTAAAGCGAAAAGCACAATGCTTCGGCCTTAAGCTTTTCGCTTTAAGCTAATTACTTCTTAATAATCTGAAACTCTACCCTTCTGTTTTTAGCCCTGCCTTCATCAGTCTCGTTATCACCCATCGGTCTGGTTTCACCATAACCTTTTGTCTTCAATCTGTCCTTCTTGATTCCTTTTGAAACCAGGTAATTCATAGTGCTTCCCGCTCTTTTCTCGGAAAGAACCTGGTTTAAATTATCCGGCCCCATAGCATCGGCATGTCCTGAAATTTCAATTTCCACGGAAGGGTTTTTCTTAAGCGCTGCGCTGATCGCATCCAGCTGCGCTTTTGTATCTTTGCCTAAATCAGCCTTACCGCTTTCAAAATAAACAGGATTCAACACAATGTCAGCTACCGGCTTTATGGTAGTATCTTTTACAACCGTATCAGCAATGGTTGTGTCCGGAGGAAGTTCAGGACAGGGAACTTCGATATTTTTTTCTATCGTTTTGTTTTCCTCTTCTGTAAATGCAACCTCAAAATTTTCTGCATAGACAGTGTCTTTTCCATCATAAAGCGCAATACGGTAAGTATTGTCAGCAAGCACCCGTACAGTAAATTTGTTATTCTCTACTTTGCCTGAAAGAGCTATTGGTTTGGTTGTCTTCTTCAGTGACCTTACTGAATAACTCAATGGATTTCTGTCTTTACCTCTGCAGGCATTAAGCTTTAAAGTACATGGCACGAATGGTATCGGCGCTATCTCATAAATATCCTTTTCGCCATATCCACCTTCTCTATAAGAAGATAAATAGCCTTTTTTTCCATTGTGGGATATGTAATAATATACATCGTCATCAGGTGTATTGATAGGATAACCCAGATTTACAGGAGGCGACCAGTTGCCGGTAGCGCTGTCTTTGGTAGATTTAAACACATCAAAGCCTCCCATGTTTTTGTGACCTCTTGAACTGAAGTAAAGAGTTTTGCCGTCGGCGCTTACGAAAGGAGCATCTTCATCTTCAGAGGTATTGATTTTACCCTGTAATTCTTTTGGCTCGCTCCAGGTACCATCATCATTCTTAGTGATGTAGTAAATATCAAGGTCTCCTACTTTCTTATAATGGTTGGTAGCAAAATATGCAGTCTTGCCATCTGCAGTAATGAAAGCGTCTGCTTCAAAATCGCTGGTGTTGATATCTGCAAATTTCTGAGGCTCTTTCCAGTTGTTTGTGCCCGGTTCTTTTTCTGTGATAAAAATATCTCCGCCTTTAGCCTCACGGTAAAGTAAAAGCTTCGTATCATTTTCCAATAACTGAATGGATGCATCGTGACCTGATGTATTCAGGTGAATATGCTCGGGAGCAGTCCACTCGCCATTCGGTAATTTTTTTGATTGATAAATGTCCTCAAAAAACTCTCCGTCCTGATCTTCTTTTGCTCCGGTTACATCATGTCTCCGCGAAGTAAATAAAATAAGCGAATCATTCTTTGAAGTAACGGGACTGTGTTCTGAATAAAGTGTATTGATTACCGGACCAAGATTAAATACTCTGAAGTTTTCAGGATCCTGTGTAAGTTCTCTGGCCACATTGGTCTGATTGATATGCTTCTCCACATCTTTTCTCCGCTGATCTGACTTTTTCAGATTGCTTTTATAGATGTTATACTCCTGTATCGCCTTATCGTATTGATAATTCTGATGGTAAGCTCTTCCAAGCCAGTAATGTATGTATTTGCTAACGTTAGAGTCCAGCGTATATGCTTTCAGTATATACTCAAGCGCTTTCTCCTTGGAATACCTGTGCAGGTAACAAACCCCAGCCTCAAAAACTGCTTCTGCGTTATTGGGTTCGGATTCTATAGCTTTTTCCAGGAAAGGCAAAGCCTTACGGTAATGCTCAAGTTTAAAAAGCCTGTGTCCTTCTTTAAACAGAGACTTAGGACTCTGAGAAAAAGCTAGTCCGACTGAGGTAATAAAAAAAACTAAGGCAAAAAATCTTAATGTGGAATTTCTCATTGGAAAATATTTTTTATTTACTAATTACTTCAAACTCTGTTCTTCTGTTCAACTCTCTACCTTCCTCTTCATCATCATTACTTGCCAAAGGATCATCTTCTCCATAGCCTTTAAA
>JAIERY010000251.1 GCA_019746425.1 Cytophagaceae bacterium | reverse complement strand
GCCTCTTTTTTTGTCTTATCAATACCCCATAATAACTCCGCCCACGATAACATTTTAAACATTAAAATTATCTATGGGTGCTACCGCAACAATGTCTTACAGGATTTTTATGATCCTGATTATTCTTTTTATTAATAATATAAGCCAGGCTCAGCAAACTTTTCCGGGAGGAGGTTTGGGAAGTTATAATAAAACTTTTCCACCCGGACCATATATTTTTCCCAACAATCCTGCTCCGGGAGTAAGTCATTATCAGTATCCCGGAGATGATTTTGCACGCACAGGAACAAGAACGCCCAAAGTAGTTCCCGGATTCACTGGTCCGATCCCTACGCATGAATGGTGGTCTTCTGCCATCTGGAATTATGAAAATGGAAATCCCAATGGATGGCAGATCGCGCCGTATTCTTTCACCATGCATCCGCATCCTTTGTCTATCGGCGCTACCCGGTATGGATTAAAAATGTATTGCGAGACTAACCCCGTAGTGAACTCCACTGATTACATGTACAGCAGGGAATTTCATCTTTATGTCGGACTTGCCGGAATGGATGTACCTCCTGCCAATGGAACAAGAGTAAAAAGTTACGGCGACTGGTCGACGACACTGCAATGGAATGATGGTGCAGGAAGAATACTTGAAGCAACATCCGGGCATGGTTTTCCTTTTGTATACTTTACCAAATCAGCCGGACAAGTTGTTACCTTAAGATACCAGGTTCCACCCAGCACATTTGCTACGGCAACGGTCGGCACGGTAAGCGCTACGGGAATTACCATTAACATTGGCGGCACCAATTATCATTATGGAATTTTTATGCCGACAGGAACAACTGTCGGAGCGACATATCCTTTGATGTATAATGAAGCAAACCTTGCTGCGGAACTCGGAGCGCTTTGCTGTGTGAACAGAAATGCCAACAACTATACTATACCTGCCGGGCAAAATTATTTTTCCATCGCTGCATTGCCCGATAATAACTCGGCTACGCTATCTTTTTATGCGCAGCATGCTTTTGCTTTTGTGACAGATACCAAAGTAACTTACTCTTATAATACAGCCACTGCAAAGGTCATCAGCACATTCACGGCCACGACGACACCGCAAGGGACAAGCACGGAAACAAGACCATTGATGGCTTTGTACAGACATCAATGGATAAATTCTTCTGCTTCATTAACCACTTATAATTATAGCAGCACGCCGAGAGGTGAAATGAAAGTGTTCCAGGGAAATTCATTTTCCACTTCCATGACCAATCATGGCCTGCTTCCCTCTATGCCACATGCAGGAAATTACAACAACACTACACTGTATAATTATATACAGTCAGAATATACACAACCGCTGAGCTATCACCTCGGAACAAACCTCGGTCCTTATACCGGGGGTACGCGATTACAGAGATTGTGCGACCTGATACACATTGCACACCAGGTAAAGCATTATGCTGCACGTGATGCATGGAGAACACATGTGAAAAATTATTTACAGAACTGGTTCTCTGCTCCCGCGGGAAAAAGCGATGATATGTTTTATTATGATAATACCTGGAATACTTTGGTAGCTTATCCTTCTGCTTTTGAATCAGACCGGCAGCTCAATGATCATCATTTTCATTATGGATATTTTATTAAAGCTGCTGCCACGATTGCGCAATACGAACCCAACAATACCTGGGTGACGCAGTGGGGACCGATGGTGGAAACCATCATCAAAGATGTAGCGAACTGGGACCGGGCAGATTTAACTTTCCCATACTTAAGAAATTTTGATCCATATGCAGGACATTCCTGGGCATCGGGACATGCCAACTTTCTGAAAGGAAATAACCAGGAGTCGAGCTCCGAAGCGTTGAACTTTGCTTCGGCAGTAGTCCTGTGGGGAACCAACACCGGCAACAATACTTTAAGAGACCTCGGACTTTTTTTATATGTGAATGAAGTGGAAGCAACCAGGCAATACTGGTTTGATGTGAACAACGCTGTTTTCCCTGCTACATTCGGAAGAACCACTGCAGGAATTGTCTGGGGCTGGGGAGTGGAATACAGAACCTGGTTTGGCGGACCTGCACCTTCATGGTCAGGTGTGCATCCAGAATATGTACATGGCATACAATTTCTTCCTTTCTCGGGCGCATCACTTTATTTAGGGCTTGATCCCTCTTATGTCACTGCTAACTACAATGAGATGGTTGCGAACAATGGCGGACCCGAAACGGACTGGGAAGATATTTTCTGGAATTTTCAGGCACTGGCAAACTCCGCGGCATCGAAAGCAAAATTTGCGGCCAATGCCGGCACTTACATTCCGATGACAGGAGAAACCAAAGCGCATACTTACCACTGGATTCATAATTTAGACAGCATGGGCTTTGTCGATGCAACCGTCACCGCCGATATCCCCACTTATTCTGTATTTTATAAAACAGGATGCAAGCATTATGTAGTGTACAATGCAGGCTCTACTCCTGTCACTGCAAATTTTTCGGATGGAAATACTTTTGCAGTTCCTGCGGATACACTTATTGTCTTTCGCCCATGCGGTACATTACCTGTTCAATTGCTGAACTTCACAGGAAGAAGAAGCGATAAAGGAGTTGAGCTCAACTGGGTCACTTCATGGGAAGAAAACAACGATCACTTTGTGGTAGAGCGAAGCCATGACGGAATCCATTTTGAAACAGTGACTGCAGTAAAAGGGAAAGGCGATAGCAAAGAGAGTACTTATTACTACACATTGGATCCTGAACCATTCAATACGGTTTCTTACTACAGATTGAAACAAGTTGATATGGATGGAAAATATTCTTATAGCAATATCATCACGATAAATTCGATTGACGGATCAGACAATGTAAGCATCTATCCTAATCCCGCTCATTCCAATATTCACATTGGAATTACTACTGAAGAAAGTAAATCCGTTTACCTGAGCTTAGCAGATATGCTGGGAAGAAAAATAATTTCAAATAGAATTTATCAGCTACATTCAGGTGTTAATGAAATTCATTTGAACCTTGAGGAACTCAGCAGCGGCACCTATATCCTGCAAATTATCAATGAAGACGGTTCCGGAAAAAAAGATATAAAGTTTGTGAAGGAATAATTTTGAAAGTCTACTCCTTAATAAGCCTGCCTGATGTAAGGCCGTTTCCGTGGCCTGTCCCCAGACAGGCCACCACTACCTTCTGACAATCACTTCCTATTTACGCTGGCGTGGAACAGATCAACCTCAATCCCATTCGTAAGAATACAAATGGTCATCAGCCAGATTTTATTTGACGGCACAAAATAAATTTTGTATTTTAATTCACTATATGGTCATTTTAATTTTAGCGTAAGTGTGTGGCCTGTCTGGGGACAGGCCACGGAGACGGAATTTATTTTGAAACAGTGACCACCGTGAAAGGAAAAGGCAACAGCAAAGAGGATACTTATTATCATGCATTGGATCCGCAGCCATACAGCACTGTTTCTTACTACAGATTAAAACAGGTGGACCTTGACGGCAAATATCAGTACAGCAATATTGTCACTATAAACTCTATTGGAGGATTAGACAATGTAAGCATTTATCCTAATCCTGCTCATTCCAATATTCACATAGGAATTGCGACCGAAGAAAGTAAATCCGTTTACCTGAACTTAACAGATATGCTGGGAAGAAAAATAATTTCCAACATATCGTATGTGTTGCATGAAGGCAGTAATGAAATTTTTATCAACCTTGAGGAGTTAAGCAGCGGCACCTATATCCTGCAAATTATCAATGAAGACGGTTCCGGCAAAAAAGATATAAAGCTTGTGAAACAATAATTCGTCTGTTGTTTCTGAACAACTTAGACTCATTACCCAACGAGATCCTTCGCTGCGCTCAGGATGACAGAGGCGTGTGACACCGGCTCTCCTTTTTGTCATCCTGAGCGTAGCGAAGGATCTTGCTCATTAAAGGCAGATCTCTTACCTTTATGCCACAGCTATGAAGGACTATCAATATTTTGTTTACATCACAACGAACCCCGAGAAAACTGTTCTATATATCGGAGTAACAAACGACCTTGGTGTCCGCATTCAGCAGCACTTCGACAATAGAGGAAACCCTAAAACTTTCGCAGGCAAATATTATTGTTACAAACTACTTTATTTTGAAGAATACGCTGACATAGAAGAAGCCATTGCCAGAGAAAAACAATTAAAGGGAATTACAAGAAAAAAGAAAGAGGCTCTCATAGCCACTCAAAACCCTAACTGGAATTTTTTACTTGTTTAAGCCAACGAGATCCTTCGCTGCGCTCAGGATGACAGAGGCGTGTGACACCGGCTCTCCTTTTTGTCATCCTGAGCGCAGCGAAGGATCTCGTCTGTTGGGAGACAGATAGAATAATCATAATTTATTATATTTGGAGAACAGGTGCATATATATATGTTTATTAGCTATATATACAGCACCCAAGGTCCATATATACAAACGTTAGCTGTAACCTTAAAAAACAACGACTGCAAATAGACAATGACAACAATTCACGAACAGACAGTAATAAAAGCAACATATTTTAGTATTGTTGGGAATACAAGTCTTGCGCTTATAAAAGGACTTGCGGGATTTTTCGGAAACTCTTATGCACTAATTGCAGACGCAATAGAATCAACAACCGACATTTTTTCTTCCCTCTTGGTTTTATTCGGACTTAAATATGCAAGCAGACCAGCCGACAAAAATCATCCTTATGGACATGGACGAGCAGAGCCTTTGATTACCTTTTTAGTAGTAGGGTTTTTAATAACATCTGCGACAATAATTGCCTACGAGAGCATAAAGAATATTGGGACACCACACGAACTACCAAAATTTTGGACATTATTTATTCTTATTCCTCTAATTATTTGGAAAGAGGTTTCATTCCAATTAGTAATGAAAAAAGCAAAAGAAACAAATAGTTCTTCTTTAAAAGCGGATGCATGGCATCACAGAAGCGATGCAATTACTTCTGTAGCCGCATTGGTTGGCATTTCTATTGCTTTATATTTTGGTAAGGGTTACGAAACAGCAGACGACTGGGCAGCACTTTTTGCTTCAGGATTTATACTTTACAACAGTTATAAAATTTTCAGACCTGCACTTGGAGAAATAATGGACGAACATTTATATGACGACCTTATTGACGACATTAGAAAAGTATCTCTGACAGTTGGCGGTATAGTAGGAACAGAAAAATGTTTTATCAGAAAAGCAGGTATAAAATATCACGTGACCTACACGCAACGGTGGACGCTAACATCACTGTAAAACACGGGCACGACATTGCACACAAACTTAAAGACACTTTGCGAAATGACATACCACAATTAGGACACGTTTTAATTCACATTGAACCGAATGAATAGAAAGGCAGCACATAACATGGGCTTTGTGAATATGGCGGGGACAGTGGGTAAATCAAGTTGTGCATTTAATAAACTTTGGTGGGTAAAGACAGTTTAGTGTTCCAAATCCCGCCCTTCGCCAAACTGCAAACCGTTAGTAAATATTAAAAAATGAAAGAGCTCATATCCATTTATAATTTTATAAGAAATATTGAATACAAAATTGTGAATATAGAATATTCACTAAGTAATTCATATAATCTTATAAATTCAAATGGAGCATCTTGCACTCCAAAGCACATTGTATTTGCCGATAAAATAAAGAAGTTAGGATTGGAAACCAGGTTTTGTGTTCATGAGTTTAGTTGGCAAGATTTTCAGGTAGGGTTTCCTCCTCAACTTCTTGCAATGCTTAAAGAGGGATTCATAGACTTTCATACCAATTTAGAAGTTAAAACAAAAGACAAATGGATTCAGGTCGATGCTACATGGGATGATAATTTAATCAATTTAGGATTTCCTGGCACGAAAGTATGGGATGGGATGACCTCAACCTTAAATAGTGTTTATCCCAAAAAAACATTTAGGTTTGATTCCATTGGGGAAAGAAATGATTATTTAAAATCAGTTATTATTAAGGATAAGATTACTAATGAAGTTGAATTTATTAATCAATTAAATAATTTCTTTACTCTGAAAAGAATTGAAAACGTTTGCTAAATACCATGTCTCAGCGACCATCTCGCTCGCATCCAGTTAACAACCCGTTTATTGTACAAAACCCAGGACCATATAAAACAAAAGAGCCTCACAAGCGAGGCTCTTTTTTACATTATACAAATCACTAACTTATTGCTTTATTATTTTTTCTGTGTGAACAGTTCCATCTACCGTTACTTTCAGGTGGTACACTCCTTCCGC
>JAIERY010000448.1 GCA_019746425.1 Cytophagaceae bacterium | reverse complement strand
CAACCACAACAGCTGATGACCTTAACTTATCTGCTTGCACTTGGTTATAGACTCAACCTCATCATCAATATCGATGTGTTCAATCAACTTCAGAATACAATCACAGGATGGCCTGGTGGAAAACCAAATGCGGATGACAGCAAACGTCCGGAGAGAGCTACTCCTGCGAGAAAAAAATGCCTCATTTTCAGTCCGCACCCTGATGACGATATCATCTCTATGGGAGGTACTTTCATCAGATTGCACGAGCAGGGACATGATGTGCATGTAGCTTACCAGACTTCAGGAAATATTGCCGTAACAGATGAAGAGGCATTAAGATTTGCTGACTTCGTTTGCGACAACAACAAAAAGTTTGGAATAGACAATGCGCAGGCTACAGCGATCTATAAAAAGATCTCCAACTTCATCAAGACTAAAAAATCAAGTGAGAAAGACATCGATGAACTGCGACAGATAAAAGGAATGATCAGAAAAGGAGAGGCTAAAGCAACCTGCCGTTTCGTTGGTCTTCCGGATGAGAATGCTCATTTCATGAACCTTCCTTTCTACGAAACAGGTTTGATCGAGAAAAAGCCAATCGGAGAAGATGATATCAGGCTTACAGTAGAACTGATAGAAAAAATAAGACCTCATCAGATCTTTGCAGCCGGTGATCTTGCAGATCCGCACGGAACGCACAAAGTTTGTCTTGATGCGATCTTTGCTGCATTGGAAAGATTGAAAAATAAATCATGGATGAAAGATTGCTGGGTATGGTTGTACAGGGGCGCATGGCAGGAGTGGGATGTGGATCAGATCGAAATGGCTGTTCCTATGAGTCCTGATCAAGTACTTCAGAAACGTTATGGAATTTTCAAGCACCAATCTCAAAAAGACGGCGTTGTGTTCCAGGGCAACGATTCAAGGGAATTCTGGCAGAGAGCTGAAGAAAGAAATAAAGCTACTGCAGAATTGTACAATAAGCTTGGTCTTGCAGAATATGCAGCGATAGAAGCTTTTGTAAGATACCATTACTAGAATTAAGAATAGAAACATAAACCAAAACGTTATGCACTTTTTAGCACACCTTTATCTATCCGGAAATACACCAAGTGTATTGGTAGGGAATTTTATAGGGGAGATCAAAACCATAACTGATCCAACCATTTTCCCTAAGGATATTCAGAACGGGATCAATCTGCATCAACTGATTGATGGGTTTACCAATACTCATCCTGCAGTTCAGAGAAGCAGAAAGAGATTGAATCCTAAATTCTCTAAATATTCTGATACCATCATTGATGTATTTTACGATCACTTTCTTTCAGTGAACTGGAGCGAGTACAACAATTTACCTTTAGAGAAATTTGCTCTGAACAGCTACAGAACACTTCTTGATCATCAGAATATTCTGCCTTACAAAGCAAAATGTATTCTGCCTCACATGATCAAAGGAAACTGGCTGGCAAAATACAATACCGTTGCAGGTATCAGTCAGGCTACCCAGGAAATGGATATTAAATCTACCAAGCAGACACACATTGTTCTTGCTTTAGAAGATTTAATCGCAAACTACAGCGGGTTCAAACAGGATTTCGATGAGTTCTTTCCTAAGTTGATCAGTTACGTGAAGGTGGTAGATCAGTTTGAAGGACTGTACGAAGTGAAAGAAACAAATCTTGCAATTGCAGGGTAAGTTGAAGTTTTTGTATTAGTTAACACGCGATAATAATGATATATTTGGTAAGCATATAATCTTTACCAATGCAGCTTAGTCTGTTAGATATAATCGTTATTGGTGCGTATGTCACATTAATTTTTGCCATCGGTTTTTTTTACAGAAAATGGGCGGCAAGAAATACTAGTTCTTACTTTCTCGGTGGAAGAAAACTTACCTGGTGGTTAGCCGGGTCTTCCATGATAGCCACATCTTTTGCTGCGGACACCCCACTCGCAGTCTCGGAATTAGTAACTCAAAATGGTATTGCCGGTAACTGGCTCTGGTGGAATTTGCTTGCCGGAGGTATGCTTACTACCTTTTTCTTTGCACGTTTGTGGAGAAAATCCAATCTGCTTACTGATCTTGAACTTTTAGAAAAAAGATACAGTGGAAAGGCAGCATCTTTTCTTCGTGGCTTTCGCGCAGTGTATTTCGGATTGCTTATGAATGCACTGGTGATAGGCTGGGTGAATATTGCACTTGCTTCTTTACTGAAAGTGTTTTTTAATGTCCCGCAGGAATACACGCTCGTATTCATCGGTGTTGCCATGGCGCTCGCCATGATCTACTCCAGTCTTGCAGGATTTCTGGGTACTGTCATCACCGATTTTCTGGAATTTATTTTTGCGATGGGAGGCACTACCATACTTGCGGTGATGGTGATTAATTCAGATAAGATTGGCGGCATGACCGGCCTCATCGATAAAGTTCCTTCCTGGTCCCTCGATTTTTTTCCTAAAGTAGGTGGAGCGGATAGTTCCTTCGGAGGCAGTGTCGGTTTGCTGACTTTAAGCATTACTACTTTCCTTGCATACATCACCATACAATGGTGGTCAAGCTGGTACCCGGGAGCAGAGCCCGGGGGTGGAGGTGCTATCGCACAAAGATTGCTCAGTACCAAAAATGAACAACACGCCATTGCTGCAACGCTTTTCTTCCAGGTATTTCATTATTGCCTCAGGCCATGGCCATGGATTATAGTAGGTTTAAGTGTGATCGTGCTCTATCCCGATCTTCCTAAAGATGAAAGAAGATTGGGATATGTAATGGCTATGCGCGATTATCTCCCGGCAGGCGTGAAGGGTTTATTGCTTATGTCCTTTTTCGTTTCTTATATGAGTACCATTGCCAGTCAGTTTAACTGGGGCGCGAGTTATATAGTAAATGATTTGTACAAGCGATTTATAAATCCGGATGCAAGTGAAAAAAGACTTATCCATGTATCCAGGATAGCGATTATTATGGTGATGATCTTAGCATTGATCATTACGCCATTTTTGAAAAATATTTCTGATGTATGGGATTTTATGATTCACTGTACTTCCGGGTTAGGACTGGTACTTATTCTGAGATGGTACTGGTGGAGAATAAATGCATGGAGTGAGATCACAGCAACTATTGTTCCTTTTATTGGATATACTATCTCTGTTTCTTTACTGGACCTTAATTCTACAGAGTCTCTCCTGGTAACTGTCGCGCTCACCACTATAAGCTGGCTTGCTGTTACTTATTTCACTAAGCCTGAAAGCCTGGATACTTTGCAGAATTTTTATTCCAGCATTAAACCGGCAGGTTTATGGAAGCCTATTCGATTGTCTTTGAATATGGAAAAGAACAAAGACATGAATACTAGGTCTCTGATCATATGCTGGATATCTGCAGTGGCAATGACTTACGGAGTTTTATTTTTTGTAGGATATATAATATTCAGACAATGGAACAATGCTTTTGTAATGCTTTCTGTAATATCAGGAAGTTTTGTGATACTGGCTTATCAGACTAAAAAGAATAAAATTTTCCATGATTCAGAATAGATACTTTTTCTTAAAAAGAATTTATTGCCTGGTTTGTATTTTTATATCCGCTTTAACTTCATCGGCGCAAATTCAACCGGATACTTTTAAAATTATTGGCAACGTACCTCTTTACAGGGATAGCATCCATAAAATTATTTTTTTTACTTCCGGTCTGTCCATTGACGCTGATGGTTCGCCAAGGGCTTATCATGCCGACAGTACTAAGGGACTTGATAAATTAAAGTATGCAGGAAAGCCTGGTAACTGGAATTCCATCGTAACAGATAATGGCAAAAAAGATGGTATGCCTGTAATTCAGACAAAAGATGATCCTGCTCCCGGATATTATGTTTCCACTACTTCTCTTGAAGATAAAAATAAAAAAGTTACAGATCCGCGCAGGTATGTTAACTCGGAAGAGATTGCCTATTTTGTTCTCCCTAAAGAATTAAATGATAAAGTAAAATTAGGGGATATTGCTTTGGTCTACAATGAAGCAAACGGAAAAAGCTGTTATGCGATTTTTGCAGATACAGGTCCCGCCAATAGAATAGGAGAAGGCTCAATCTACCTGGCAGAACAGCTGGGAGTGAAATCCAATCCGCAGACAGGGGGAATCGAGGGAGAGATACTTTATGTTATTTTTGAAGGTTCAGGAAAAGGTATTCCTTTAAGCAATGATGAAATTGAAAAAACAGGACAGAAGAATTTGACAGAAATATTTTTGAACGAATGCCTTTATTTAAATAGATAATCGTTTTTTGAAAACCTTATCTGATTTTTTGTATAATAGTTTGATCTTCTGAAGCTTTTATGGATACTTCATTTCAGTCATTATGCTTTTATATTATTCTCCTGCGATGATATAAAAGTCATAGATAAAAATAAAGTATACACCGTTGAGAATATTCCCAATCCTAAGACCTGCGGTGATTTTTTCTGCTAAAGAAAAAGCTGAGATTGAAGCAGAGCTTTCCACACTGAAAAAATACCGGTGATGAAATGGTGAATAAAGGACAGATTCTGGAAGAGGGTCTTAAGTGGTTATTGATGTATAGGTGTGTAATAAATGTAATTCACATGAAGTTCTGCGATATATTCCAGTTCAGATAAAGGTTTGAAAACTCATTCATGCAGGCATTGCAATCTTAAATAAGCTTACACCTATACCATTTCCATGCTTGAATGTTCATCAGATCCGACTCTGCGTCTTCTTCCGGTTCATCGGATTTGGGAGGAGAAGCAGGTAGTAGTTGGTAATAAAAATTTTGAATGTTGAATTCTAAATTTTGAATTATATTCTCAGATGTGATGAGCTACTTAAGTTACTTGTCAGCTCTTCTCTTTTTTCAAACTTCGATCCGCTGATCGCGTAAAATAAAATATACAGATATGCGATGAATGGAAAAATGAATCCTGTCTTATAGCCGAAAGCTGCAGAAAAGTTGGCTACGTTAAATGGTATTACGCCGGCTCCTACAAATGCCATGATCATGATCGATGAACCTTCCTCGGAAAATTTTCCCAAGCCTGATAAGCCCAGGGAATAAATGCAAGGGAACATGATTGAATTAAACAAACCTATTGCCACCGCTGTATATTCAGAAATCAAACCTGTAGTAATAATAGAGAGGATCAATAATGTCGTGGAAACTGCTGCGCAAAATGCCAGGGCTCTTCTAGGGCTAATTTTTAATAATAACAATGCTCCAATCAACCTGCCTGCGAGTGCGGCTCCATAATAATATTTTGTGCCTTCCGGAAAAAAAGCAAAAATTAAATTAGCTATAGCCAGCTCAGATCCCAGGTAAGCAAACATAGCAAAGGCCCCAAGACGTAGCTGTTTAAAGTGCATCACGTGACTTCTTCTGATAGCAATACTTTTTTTGTTCTCAGGTTCAATATCCTTTGTAGAAAACTCCGGGATGTCTGCAAAGACAAAAAATACCGAGAGTATATACATGATAATGCTTAAAATAATATAGGGACTTTCGACGAAAACAGTTTCCTGTGCTGTAAAGGCGGCTTCAGTAAGACTGCCTTTATGGGCAATATCAATTCCGAAAAAAGCTTCAATGAACGCTGAGCCATATATAGGAGCAAGAAATACTCCTAAGGCATTTAATCCCTGCATCAGGGTAAGCCGTGAGGCCGCTGTTTTGATATCACCAAAAAACAGGATGTAAAGATTTGCACCCACCTGTAGTAAAGTCACGCCAGTGGCCTGTACGATCATAGCTACTAAAAAGAAATAATAATCTTTCAGGTAAATGGCAAAATAAAAAAACATACAACCAAGGCCTGTGGTAAACAAGCCTATAATCAGGGTAAGTTTGTATCCCCAGTTCTGTACCATTTTCCCGGACGGAAGAGAAGCAATAAGATAAGTGCTGAAAAAAGTAAGATGTATTAAAGTGGAGATAGAGTAAGAAAGATGAAATATTGCTTTCAGATGTTCAATAAGTACAAAATTCAACCCTGTAATTATTCCCCATATAAAAAACGAAACTCCAAAAGTGGAAAGTATTGAGAGTTTTCGTCCGCCGGTGATGCTTTGCAGGCTTTGTTCCATCGTTATTTTTTAAAAATACAAAAAAAAATAATGAGGGGCTAATGGGATTTTAGCTCTTTACTTTATGATTCAAGATTCCTCTTCATTATTCATAATTCAAAAATATAGCATATTAATTCTACTTTAACACATTTAATGTTTTGATAATCAATAATAGTATAATATTTTTGTGTTATCAAAACAAGA
>JAIERY010000342.1 GCA_019746425.1 Cytophagaceae bacterium | reverse complement strand
TTCAGAGATATTCAATCCTTCAAGCCAGAGTGTGCCATCAGAAATATAGGCATTTAAAGCAGCTTCCGAATTATTTACAACTTTAACAGCGGAGTAAGCAAACTCTCCGTTCAGGTCAACTTGTTTCAGTCTGTAATAAATGCGCCCTTGCGGGAATGTATTGTCGAAGAAAGTATAATTGAAAATACCCTGAGTGGTCCCATTTCCTTTTACCGTTTCTATCGCTTCAAATGACTGTCCTTCAATGCTTCTTTCTATAATGAAATACCCGTTATTTTTTTCCCATGCAGTCGCCCAGGAAATCTTTGCTGTATGGGGAGATTCTTTCACCGCATTAACATAAAGAAACTCTACAGGTAAAGGTAAAGATGAGCAATTGGAAAATTCCGACGTGCTTCCATTTACAGTGGTTTGTGTAGCAGTAACAGTTCCCGCTTCTCCCACGCTCAGGCCAAGGTTGTGCACTACAGTCCAGGTTCCGCCGGCAACGGTAGTAGTGCCTATGTAAATTTCTCCTTCGCAATTGCATTTTACTCCACCATCTGCGGTGGTATTTCTGTAGACATGGATTATATTTCCATTGGCTCCTGTTCCGCTCACACTATTTGCTCCGGATGTTGTGATGCCGGGAGGAAGCACCGATTCATTGGCAGCTCCTGCTAAATCTATTCCCGGTCCTGTGTTGCAGAAGATGCTGTTGAAAGTAATTTCATTTCTCTGGCAGGTGCTTTCTACTACTACCCCTGCAGACTGGTTATTGTATGCAACGATATTGGCTCCCGCAATGCTTCCTCCAACCAGAACATCGTTTGAAGTACCGCCTATCACAATGCCCGATTCAAATCCTCCGCGGTTTAAAACTCCTGTTACATCGGTTCCTACATAATTATTTATTATCGTGACTCTTGGTGAATTCACACATTGAATACCGCGATTGAAACTGCAGGCCACCACATTTCTTTCTGAAGCGAGATATCCTCCGATGAGTCCATCGTCGCAAGTCAGGCACTCAATGCCATGTCCATAATTGGACAATGCAGTAGTTCCATCTGCGCCAAGCCCTATGATGTTTCCCTGTATGATTGGTCTGGGACTGTTTGACCAGATGGAAATTCCATCGGCACCTCCGCCGGGATTTCCGCTGGCAGAGCATATGTTTCTATAGCATTTTACATCTGCAGTATTGGTAACGGTGATGGCAGCATCATAAT
Organism: Cytophagaceae bacterium; assembly: GCA_019746425.1. Classification (GTDB taxonomy): domain Bacteria; phylum Bacteroidota; class Bacteroidia; order Cytophagales; family Cytophagaceae; genus JAIERY01. Next base: position 5,037 of record JAIERY010000342.1, on the reverse strand, counting down.
TACCATAGTCAAGATTTCCGGTAGCCATGTCCACTCCAAGCCAGTTGTTTTCTATCACCGTGTTTGGTGCCGAGCGTACTACTACTCCAAACGCTCCGTTGCATGAACTGTAATTTCTCTCTGCGAGCGTTGGTCCTCCTATCTGTGCGGGTCCGGTAGTGGTATTCTGAATATCAATACCCGAACCTCCATTGCCAAGCATGGTAGTACCATTCACACCCATGCCGCAAATATTTCCTTTCACTACCGGCGATTGGCAGAAATTTAAATAAATGCCATTGTTGGTGTTTCCGGAGATTACATTTCTTTCACTGAGAGTCGTCCCGCCAACACGCGTGTTGTGACTATTATTATATCCTTCAATGCCGTGTTGAGAATTTCCAAGATTTACATTGCCGGTAACATCTGTTCCTATATAATTATTAATAATGATGGTGCCTGTACTGTTCTCCAGTCTTATTCCATCCTGTGTTGCGCCGGAGAGAATATTTCTGTCGATCTGTCCGCCTGTTCCACCTATAATATTATTGTGTGAGGAATTGAGGTGAAGACCATTCTGTGGTCTTGATGCAGCAATGGCGGTTCCTGCAAGATTGATACCTAAATAATTTCCTCTTATAGTATGGCCGTTGCTGTTCTGAAGGTAAATGCATGTTGCGCCGCCGCTCATGGCAATACCCTGAATGATGCTTCCTCCTGATCCTGCTCCCAGATCAAAACCTCTGCAACCGGCCGGCGAGATTATTTCTATCATAATATTTCCTGCGCCCGCTCCCGGATTGCTGTATCCATTAATTGTTACCGGGCCCGTAATCGCTTGCTGGCATGCAGTAAGTGTAATAGTGGTCGCTGCACCAAAATTAAAATTGATGATGTCTGCTCCCGGCGAGGCATTGGCATCTATAATGGCCTGCCTTAAAGTATTTGCGCCGGCATTGCCATTATTTGTTACCACGAAGGTGGCAGCAAAAGCTTGTTGCAGAAAGAGCTTTATGAAAATCACCATAAAAAGAGTGATGATTTTCAATAAGAAGGTGGTGTTGCCCATACACGAATGGTTTTATAATAATATATTCTTTGTAAAGGCTTTTGTATACCAAAAACAGATTTTTATGCTAGGATTATTAATATTTTACCTCTGAATTATCATAAAATTATACACCTAAGAGGCAAGAAATACCCCATTATTCTCTGGTTTGGGGGTATAATGGCTTTGAATAGAACTTAAAAAACACTCGCTTTTCTTTCATTAAAATTCCCGTCTATACAGTAAGTTTGATTTTTAATCGCAATCCGCCCGGTAAGCCTTTTTTGAGGTGCTTCAATCCAGGCTTTTTTTATTTTATAATAAAGTGCCTTTATATTGTTATGCAGCTGCATCACAACGGTTTTTTTATTTATAAACAAGGATTTCGTTGTTTGTTAGCCGTACCAAAATTGTTTTTGAAGCAATCAGAAGGAAAGGTAATTCCTGATAAAAAGTACAGAAATTTTATAAAAGCGCAACCGTTTCCCGTACTTCATTCTATAACCTAAAATAAGCCTTATGATAAAATATTGTCTCTCTGTTATCTTATTGATCACCATATCTTCAATGGTATGGCACACTGGAAAATTTTCAGGCGGAAGTGTAAATCAATACCACGCTGAAAATAAAAAAGCTACTGTATATACCACTGCTTTAAATACCAATCACCGGATAACGCAGACGGATATTTTATCCTTTAAAGATTTTGGACAGCCTTCAGAGACACAGCCTTGTGTATTTGTTGATCCTGCAAATACTTTTCAGACGATGTTAGGCATAGGCGGCGCTATTACAGATGCTTCCGCAGAAACTTTTGCAAAACTTCCCAAAGACAAGCAGCAGGAAGTGCTTCGTGCTTATTATGATTCTGAAAAAGGAATAGGTTATACGCTTGCGCGCACGAACATGAACAGCTGTGATTTTTCAAGCGGCAGCTACAGCTATACTGTTGACAATGACAATACCTTAAAAACTTTTGATATTGCTCACGATAAAAAATTCCGCACACCACTTATCAAACAGGCAATGGCAGCAGCTGGCGGTAAGTTCACTTTATTTATAAGTCCGTGGAGCCCTCCGGCCTGGATGAAAGACAATAAGAATATGCTTCAGGGAGGCAAGCTGCTTCCTCAATACCGGCAGACATGGGCAGACTACTATGTAAAATTTATACAGGCTTATGAGAAAGAAGGAATTCCAATATGGGGACTTACCGTGCAGAATGAGCCGATGGCAAAGCAGACATGGGAATCATGCATCTATACTGCGGAAGAAGAAAAAGATTTTATCAAAAAATATTTAGGACCCACCTTAGAGAAGAATGGGCTGAATAGCAAAAAGCTTATCGCCTGGGATCATAACCGCGATCTCATGTATCACAGAGCAAGCATCATTTTAAATGATCCCGATGCCGCTAAATATGTCTGGGGTATAGGCTTTCACTGGTATGAAACCTGGGTAGGAGGAGATATGCAGTTTGACAATATGAGAAGAATAAAAGAAAGTTTTCCTGAAACAAATCTCTTATTCACCGAAGGATGTGTGGACAGATTTAATTTTGACAGTATCAACAACTGGTCCATCGGAGAAAGATATGGATATTCTATGATAGGAGATTTCAACAGCGGCACAGTTGGCTGGACAGACTGGAATATTTTGCTCGATGAAAAGGGAGGGCCGAATCACGTTTCTAATTTTTGTCACGCGCCTGTAATCGGTAATACAAAAACCGGCCAGCTGCATTACGAAAACAGCTATTACTATATCGGTCATTTTTCAAAATTCATTCGTCCGGGTGCTAAAAGAATAGCCAGCTCTTCCAACAGAGACAAATTGCTCAATACCTCATTTGTCAATGAAGATGGAAAAATAGTGGTTGTTGTGATGAACCGCGGCAATGAGAAGATTACATATAACCTATGTATCGGTGCGCAAGCGGCAGAGACTACCAGCCTGCCTCGTTCAATAGCTACCTTTATCATTGAGTAGAGAAATATGGATCTTTTGTAACAGAGATTCAGACTTAAAATTCCCGAAAAATTTAATTCTTGCTATGTAAGTGTAACAAGTCCCTGATAAGTTAATTTACCAGGGATTTTTAGCCTTTTTTGGAATGTCTATCCGTGCCAAACGGCTTTAATTTTAGCATTTTAGCAGTACTCTTTTATCACTTTTCGCACATTTTATATTCACTTTTTTATTACTGCTGGTATCTTAATAATAGATGGTCTTAACAGGACTATTCGATATCTTTTAAAACATTACCGCCATATGAGATACCTTTTATTGTCACTCTTTTTACTGTTTGTTTTTGCAGTACACATTGCAAAAGCCCAGTTTCCATTTCAACTGAATGGTGCGGCAGTCAATACAGGTCCTGATACCTATCGTTTGACCAGTGCTACCAATAACGAGTTTGGCGCAATCTGGCATAAACTGCGTCTTAACCTGGATAACCCGGTAAATATTCAGGGGCAATTTAACTTTGGAATAAATGATGGCACAGGCGCTGATGGTATTTGTTTTGTGATGCAAAACAGTTGTCTGCAGGCAGGAACTCCGGGAGGAGGAATAGGATACAGAAATATGCCAGGCCAGTCAATGGCGGTAGAGTTCGATACTTATCAGAATATATCAGGAACGGGAGCCGAACTGAATAATGATCCGGTGTTTGATCATATCGCCGTAGAAAAAAACGGCGATGTTACTCATGATGCAAGCGCCGATGACATCACTGCTCCTGTGCAGATAGATGCAGTGTCTGCCAACGTTGAAACCAATACCTATTATGATTTTCAGATCACCTATGATCCGGGCACTACAAGATTCAGAGTATATTTTAATGGCGCTCTGAGAATAGACATTTTTTATAATATAAAGACAAATGTTTTTGCAGGGAACTCCTGGGTTTACTGGGGATTTACTTCCTCTACCGGTGGTTCATTCAACGATCAATATGTAAGGATCAACAGCTCTCTTACTACTCAGGCTTTAAGAGATATGACTTTTTGCGGTAATACGGTAAACGTAACGCTGGATCCTCTTACTCACTTACGCGGATCAAACATCGCAACGGGAAATCCTTCTGCAACTTCTTCCAATACTTCCTCTTTTGCATTCGATGGAAATATGGGCAGCAGATGGGAGAGTGCTTTCAGCGATCCTCAGTGGATCTATGTGGATCTTGTATCTCCTACAGATATTGATAGCGTGGTTCTTTATTGGGAAGCAGCTTATGCTTCGGGATATCAGATCCAGACTTCTACCGATGCATCTGCCTGGACAACCGTTTTCACTACGGCGACCGGCGATGGCGGCAAAGACAAAATTGTTTTCAGCGCGACAAATGTAAGATATGTAAGAATGTATGGTACCACCAGAGCTACACCCTGGGGATATTCACTTTGGGAATTCCAGGTGTATGGTTTGCCAAAATATTTATGGTCTCCAAATAACGGTACGGTGAGCCCGAATATTTACAGCTCTACTGTTACTTTAAGTCCGGCAGCGACTACGACTTACTCTGTAATAATACCCGATGCCTGTCTTGGTTTTTCCACTTTCAGCGCGACGCTTACTTTAGATTGCTCGCTGCCTGTTGCGCTTATAGATTTCAGTGCGAAATCGGTAAGTCAGGGTGTGGATCTGAAATGGTCAACAGCATCTGAGCAAAACGTCAGTCATTTTGAATTATGGAAATCTTATGATAGAATAAAATATGACCTCATCGGTTATGTCAATGCAGCTCATAACAGCAATACTGTTTTACATTATAATTATCATGACCCTGAAAATTTTTCAGGAGTAGCTTATTATAAATTAGAGAGCATAGATTTTGACGGAAGCAGGGAAAGCGGCGGAATCAGGGCTGTTGAAAAAGAAAATAAAAAACCATTTGTTACGGCTAACGTATTTGAGAATGAGACAAATCTTATCGTTCCGGGAAATCCTGAATGGGTAGAATATTCTGTAACAGATATGACAGGCAGAACTATTTACAGCGCTGTATT
>JAIERY010000059.1 GCA_019746425.1 Cytophagaceae bacterium | reverse complement strand
AGGTTAATCTTTTCCATAGCTGCTTAAAGGTAAGAAAATTTTTCAGAAGGCAGTGGGTGGCCTGTCGGGGGACAGGACACGGAAAAAAGAATTAAAGGGGAAGCCGGAAAATAAACCACTAACTAAAAAATGCTTCCCCTTTTTATTGCTTTAGAAATTTTTTCCCCAGAAACATATCTATTTCAAGCATGGCTATCGTTCCGTTCAGCAATTCCTTTAACTCAAGAATCTCTTCCTTGCTAAAACAATAAAACCCCCTGTTTAGGAATGGCTCAAAAACTATTTTTCTATTCAAATGCTTCTGATAAATTCCTTCATCATTAAGATCAACACTGTCAATAAAGCATTTGAACAGATAAAAACTATCCGGATCAGAGGCAAAAATAAAATTACCAAGTTCTATCTGTATATATTCACAGTTTTTGCACCTATACGTAAAGCCTTTTCTCGTATTGAAAATAATTTCTATTTCATGATAATTTTCCATAGCTGATTTAATTTTTTTCTATTATTGTAACTTAGAATATATCGGCAGGTAAGCTTCAAAGCTATGTTCTTATAGATCATATTCATCTTTGAGCAGCATTTACATTTAGCTATATAAGCCTCATTGCTTTCACTCAATAATATCAGTTCTTCTGTTTGTTTCATATCAGATAACATATTTTTCAAGTAATAATGCTTTTGGTATTAAGACATCATCTTCAACTTTTGCGTGAATTAGTAAATCCTGCTCAAACAATTCCAATTGTATTAAAAATATTCTGTATGGCATTGGCAAAGCGGTTAATGGAGAATTATCGTGGATGATTTTCCTTATTGCAGGAAGTGAAATCTCATTATCATGATGTTCAGACATAAATTGTTTTACTGAATATCCCTTAAAACCGGGATTAAAATACTGTTTCCCGTGCTGTTTTGCTTTTAATAAATTTTCAATATAAGGAAAAAGTTTTGTCTCCTCGCTTTGAATATGATTTTCAAGTTCATTCTTATATTTTAAGAAGATAGAGGTTAGCAATACAAGATCAGGATGAGAAAGACCAAATTTTTTGGTCAATTGGGTAATGGACTGTTCCATCTGAGGAAGCAGCTTATTAAGATAATAGCGATGGGTTCTTCTCAGGTAATCAATAATGCAGTAGATAGAAAACACATTCAGCTCCCGCTTTGGAAAATAATCTGTATGGCTGTATGCTTTTAATATCTCTACAATAAAATCAGGATTGTTGCCGCTGTTTTCCGAAGCTTCCTTGATTGTTTCTTTAGCTGATGTTTTAAGATCAAATCTTTCAATAACACTATTCAGGCTGCGATCCAAAGAAATGATTTCAACCAGCGAACTGTTCTTTGTTATCATTAAGTGCGTAGTTTTAAATCTGATGATTTTAAATTAAGCCTGGATCTCTTTTCTTTTTTTCTTCTTCCCCACCAAATCATAAAACCTGTTATTGGTAAGCTTGCAACAATCAGGCTTGCGAAGAAGGCAAGAAATTTTCCTGGCAATCCCAAAATAGCGCCTGTGTGAATATCATAATTCATTCTCATGAGTATATCCGCTCCTGAAAGTTTGTGAATTCTGTTCCACATATGATTAACCGGAAGCTCTTTAAAAGTATATTGGTCAAAATAGCGGTAATCAATTTTATAATAAGTTGAAACATCAGGATTGGCATTTGCTGCAATGGATGAATAAGCATCTTCCGGAGGATGCACTTCAATTGCTTCTGCGGTCGGATATTCCTTTACCATTTTTAACCAGACTTTATCAATGGCAGGCATATCTGAATTCGCAATTGCTGTTGTGTCTGATGATGGATTGTAATATTGAATTAATTCTTTTCCGCCGGATGTTGCAGCATAAATCCCCTTGGCAAACCATTCAAAACCCCATACCAATCCTGTTAGGGCAAAAATAATCGCAAGCCATGTAATATAAAAACCGAGCACATTGTGCAGGTCGTAATTCTTTCTTCTCCATCGTGCATTCCACTTAATTTTGAACCGCTGATTTTCTGCACCTTTTTTCCTTTTCCACCACAGGAATAAACCTGTTAGCATCATAACCAGAAAAATAAGCGTAGCTGAGGCAACTATGGGTTGACCAATATTATGCGGAAGCCACAAATAAAAATGTCCATCCAGTACTATGCTGAAAAAGTCGCTGTATGCATCTTTTACTTTCAGCACTTCACCATGATATGGATTGATGTAAACTATATCATAGTAATCATCTTCCAGACTGAAATAGATTGCTTGTGCAGTCCGGTTTTTTTTCTGATACAATACTGCGTGAATATGTTTGCCGGGCAATTGCTTGTCTGCAATTTCTCTTATTCGTGAAGGAGGAAGAAAATTTTTATTTTGAGGTTCTACATACCTGTATGGCTGAGTCATACTTTGTATCTCTTCCTGAAAAGCGTAAATACATCCGGTAATGGCAATTATAAATACCACCAGCCCGGACGAGAGCCCGAGCCAGAGATGTAATTTACCGACCAGTTTTTTGAAGGTCATGATCAGAATTTATAATTAATGGATAAGCGATAATTTCGTCCGGGTTCGGTTTGCCAGCTATACACCGGAGTTGAAAAATAATTTCCAAAATAAGAGCCGCTGTACAGGTATTCATCCATAATATTGAAAACATTAGCGGCAATTCTGATTCTGTTATTTTCCCAGAAGAGACCCCCGTCCAATTTGAAATAATTTTCCAACTCCTTATTAGGGTCAGGAGAAGCCTGCCAGTAGGTTGCTCTGTCTCCAAGCCAGGTTCCCCCAAGTGAAACTCCGGCGCCTTTAAGAATTCCTTGTTGCAGTTTGTAGTTCAACCATCCATTTAATGTATGTTTTGAAAATCCCGGTACAATGTCTCCTACTTTCAGTACAGTAACGCCTTCGGAAATTTTAGTTACTCTCGAATCAGTGTAAGCATAGTTAGCGATCAGGTTCAGGCCTTTTACAATGGTTCCTCTCAGATCGAACTCAATTCCCTGAACAGTTTTTTGTCCCAGTTCTATGCTAAGTCCTGAACCTGGAGCGCTGAACGGGTCGGGAGTAAGCTCATTGTTTTTAACAATTTGATAAACAGCTAAGGTTGTGTTCCAATTTCCTCCAAACCAATCTTTTTTGATTCCTACTTCCATATTATTACCTGTAATGGGTTGTACTTTATTGCCATTTGCCAATTTGCCGCTTTGAGGAACAAAAGCCTGATCGTATAAAGCATATACAGCCATATCTTTTCTGACAGAAGCGCTCGCACCTGCACGGGGAGTAAACTGACCTGCCTCCTTTGTTCCATAATAAGCCTCTTTAAGGTCTGTATATCTACCTGCAATGGTAACTCTAAGTATGTTATCAAAAAAACCAAGTTCGTCCTGAACATAAACAGATGAGTAAGTCTGATCCTGGAAGGAGCCGTTACTATATGCTCTTTCTTCGAGTGATAAAGAACGATCGAACTGAGGATAACCATTTGTAACATAGTCTACATCATAATCCGGATCATTAGGATTGAATGCAGCTCCTACCGTATCTAAGCTGCGCGAGGTATTCCAGTCAGCAAGATAATTCTTACGGGCAATGTCCAAACCAGCAAGAACTCTGTGGCGTACAGAGCCTGTCTTGACATCTCCATTCAGGAATACCTGAGCCATATTCATTCTGCTTTTCGCATCCCAGATCCCTACACCACGGATGATAGTGCCATCGGGATTTATATCAGAAGGCCACATAGATGTTCCTACCTGATCGTAGATAAAGCGGGATACTTGCCCGGTAATTTTCCAGTTTCCGCTTAATTGATGTTGCAGATTCAGAAAGAAGCTATGATCATTAATCTTTGTGCCCGGAAGACCCGCAGGCATCATTGAGAAATCTCTTGGCAGCGTTTCAAAACCCTTTGGTGAAAACACATAGAAAGAACCCACATTGCTCATGTCTGCGCGTTGATAGGTATATTCAGCGGTTAGCAATGTTTTATCATCCAATTGGTAGGAGACAACAGGCGCTATCGTGTAACGATTATTGTATTCATTGGGACGGTGTGAATTTTTATTTTGAGCAGCAAGGTTTAATCTGTACAGCAGTCTTCCGTTTTCATTAAGCTTACCGTCTAAATCCAGCGCGGTTCTATATAAATTGAAACTTCCAAGTGTGAAAGAGACTTCGCCTCTTGTAATACCGGTAGGTTTTTTAGTTACCACATTGTATAGTCCGCTCGGATCTCCGCTCGACAGCATAAAACCAGCCGGACCTTTTACAAATTCGATATGATCCACGAAACTCATGTCTTCTGTAAGCGGCCCCCAGGATGAGTTGACTACATTAAAGCCATTGCGGAAAGCCTGAATTTGTGAGCCTCTTGCAGTTATATTGGTATATAGATCTCCCCAGTGTTCTGCTCTTACCAACCCGCTTACATTTCGTATCAAACCATCGCTCATGCTTATGACCTGCTGATCTTTTAATACATCGTTGGTTACAACCTGGATGTTCTGTGGTATTTCAATTAAAGGGGTTTGAATTCTCAGGGAAGAAGAAGGGATGTTAGTTACATACCTGTTTCTCTGGGAATTAATAACTACTTGTTCCAGTTCATGAATATCCTGATTAAGCGTAATATCAGGAATAGCAGTAGTTTCTCCAGCCTTCACATTTACCTGCTTTTCTAAAGTCTTATAACCAAACATCTGAATAACAATAGTCTGGCTGCCTTCCGGTACATTTTTCAATGTGAAGTCACCATTATTATTAGTGTATGTTCCCTTGTCTGTTCCTTTTAAAAGGACAGAAGCCTGAGTTATTGGCGAGCCTGTGCTGTCTTTAACTGTTCCTGAAATCGTACCTTTGCCACTTTGGCCATAACTAAAACCAACAAACAGAAGGAAAGCCAAAAGATAAAAAAATCTTAAATTTTTGAAATTAAGCAACTTATAGGTAAAAGTTTTCATGATATTATTCTTATTTAGACTAATTATAAATAATGTTTAGCTTTGCAAAGCTATTTGCCGGAGAGAGAAAAAAATGACGTTAAGCGGATTAAAAACGACGTGGATCAAAAAAAATGAAGTTTAAAATTACATCTGCGGAGTTAAATGAGGTACTGAATGAAGGAACTGCTTCCTTAGACTTTAGGCCAGAGTCAGGCCTGAAAGAAAGGTCTGTGGAGATGGAATATAGTTTCGGGAAAGCCATATTCCATGAAATATCGTTTGAAGGGGTTCACATCAGCTTTGGTGATTTTTTTTTAAATAAGCCCATCAGAATTTTAGTGGAAGGCGAAGAACCCTGTATCGGATTACATTTTGAATTGAGTGGTTCCAGCTATACTGAAGCGGAGAGGTTTTCAGAGCCTGTGCTTTTTACATCCCATCAGCACAACATCATTATCGCTCCCTGCTATAAAGGAGAAGTTGAACTTACCAGCCCTAAAAACAAACCATATAAAATTTTTGAGATACAGATCAGTTTTTCTTTTTTCAACAAGCTTTATCAGGAAAATTCTTTTGCGCTGAGGATTATAATGGAACACATCAGGAAAAGCAAGCATGGTTTATTTAGTAAAAATAATCTTTCGATAACTCCCTCCATGCTTTCTGTTATCTATGAAATCATAAATTGCAACAGGAAAGGTTATATTAAAAAATTGTATCTGGAAGCAAAAGTGATCGAATTGTTCACGCTTCAGTTAGAGCAATTTGAAAATATAAACAATGCTCCGGATCAGTTTTCCTTACAAAAAAAAGACCTTGATAAAATTCATCAGGCGAAGGATATAATTATTGAGAACATCAATGAACCCTGTTCTTTAATTCACCTTGCAGGTAAGGTAGGGCTGAACGACTTTAAATTGAAGAAGGGATTCAAAGAAGTATATGGAACAACAATTTTCGATTACTTATCAGAGACACGGATGGAAAAGGCAAGGCTGTTGCTACTGGAAGGAAATATGAACATCAATGAAGTATCAGATGCGGTTGGTTACAAACACTCCACCCATTTTACGGCTGCTTTCAAAAAGAAGTTCGGGTTCCTGCCTAAAGAAATAAAAAGAAAAGAATAAAAATACTTAAATAATATCTCTATGAAAACTATTTCCGTGGCCTGTCCCCAGACAGGCCACCTACTGACACCAAAATTAAAACCGATCCATGTAGTGAGTTAATATACCAAATTCATCTTGTCCCGTCAAATAAAATCTGGCGGATG
>JAIERY010000384.1 GCA_019746425.1 Cytophagaceae bacterium | reverse complement strand
TAATATTATTTCACTCACATCTTCTACTACTCCTTCGATAGCTGAAAATTCATGCAATACTCCTGGAATTTTTATCCCAGTTATGGCATAACCTTCTAAGGAAGAAAGCAATATTCTTCTAAGTGCATTACCTATGGTTACCCCGTATCCTTTTTCAAGTGGCTTAAATTCGAACAGACCATGAAAATCATCGGCCTTTTCCATTACCACTTTTTCCGGAATTTGAAATGCTAAGATGGACATATTATATGTTAAGGTTTAAAAAGATATATCTTAAATAAATTATTTAGAGTAAAGCTCGACAATTAAATGCTCCTGGATATTTTCAGGAATTTCATCTCTTTGAGGATAAGTAACAAACTTCCCTGTAAGGCTATTTAAATCCCATTCAAACCATGAAAATCTCTTACCGCCTCTTGATGCAAGGCTATCGGTAATTGCTTCAAGTGATTTGGATTTCTCTCTTACTGCAATTACATCACCTGGAACCAGTGAATAAGAAGGTATATTAACCACTTTTCCATTTACAGTAATATGCTTATGAAGCACTAATTGACGCGCAGCTCTTCTTGATGGAGCAACACCTAATCTATAGATAGCATTATCTAATCTTGATTCAAGAAACTTCAAAAGGTTTTCTCCGGTAATGCCTTCTTTACGGGCAGCCTTGTCAAAAACATTCGCAAACTGTCTCTCCAATACCCCATAGATATATTTAGCTTTTTGCTTCTCAGCAAGCTGCACAGCATATTCTGATTGTTTCTTCTTTTTGCCTCTGCCATGCATCCCGGGAGGATAATTCTTTTTAGTCAAAGCCTTGCTTTCTCCCAGAATCGGCTCATTATATCTTCTTGAAATTTTTGCTTTAGGGCCAGTATATCTTGCCATAGTATTAAATCTTATAAATTTGAATTATACTCTTCTTTTCTTAGGAGGTCTGCAACCGTTGTGTGGAAGCGGAGTTACATCTTTTATGGTAGTAACCTCAATGCCCGCACCCTGTATTGTTCTGATAGCAGACTCTCTTCCTGCTCCAGGACCTTTTACAAATACCTCAACTTTTCTTAAACCAAGGTCATAAGCAGCTTGCGCACAGTTTTGCGCAGCAACCTGTGCAGCATACGGAGTATTTTTCTTGGAACCTTTAAATCCCATTTTACCCGCAGATGCCCAGGAAATAACCTGACCTGTATTGGTTGTCATCGCAATGATGATATTATTGAAAGAAGCTTTAATATGTGCCTGCCCTAGAGCTTCCACATGCACTACTCTCTTTTTTGCTTTATCTTTTCTTTTTTCTTGAGCCATATCTCAAATACTAATATTCTCTCTATTAATTATCTACTATTTAGTAGCTTTCTTCTTGTTGGCAACTGTCTTTCTCTTTCCTTTTCTTGTACGACAGTTGTTTTTGGTTCTTTGACCTCTCACCGGCAAACCTTTTCTGTGTCTTAAGCCTCTGTAACATCCGATATCCAAAAGCCTTTTAATGCTCAATTGAACTTCAGACTTCAGTACACCTTCTACTTTGTACTCAGCGCTGATTACGTTTCTTATTGAGGTAGCCTCATTTTCTGACCAGTCTTTTACTTTCTTGTCAAAATCAACACCAGCTTTAGTTAATATTTTCTGAGATGATTTTCTTCCTATCCCAAAAATATAAGTTAAGGCGATTTCGCCTCTTTTGTGATCTGGTATGTCTACTCCTGCAATTCTTGCCATTTTTATTGAATGTTAAATGTTGAATATTAAATGTTGAATTACCTCATGTCTAAATTTTGAATTCAGTGTGTATTTATATTTAAAATTTAGAATTCAAAATCAACATTTTTTTATCCTTGTCTTTGTTTAAATCTCGGATTCTTTTTGTTAATCACATACAACTTCCCGTGCCTTCTGATCACTTTGCATTCCGGACTTCTTTTCTTAATGGATGCCTTAACTTTCATAAATCATTTATTTATATCTGTATACTATCCTTCCTTTACTTAAATCATAAGGCGACATTTCCAGCCTTATTTTATCTCCTGGTAAAATCTTGATGTAATTCATTCTCATCTTACCAGAAATATGGGCAATCACCTGATGTCCGTTCTCCAGCTCTACCCTGAACATCGCATTGGATAGCGCCTCTACTATAGTTCCATCTTGCTCGATAGATGATTGTTTTGCCATTTTATTTCTTCAAAACTTCTTCTATGTATTTAAATGTAGTAAGGACTTCTGCTTTTCCTTTTTTAACAGCTACCGTGTGCTCAAAATGCGCTGAATGTTTACGGTCTGCTGTTCTTATCGTCCACCCATCTGCTTCCTGTACTATATTTTTTTTACCTGCATTAACCATTGGCTCTATTGCTAAAACCATTCCCTCTGTCAGCTTCACTCCTTTACCTCTTTTTCCGTAGTTCGGAACTTCTGGACTTTCATGCAACTTCTTTCCTACTCCGTGACCTACTAATTCCCTTACTACTGAAAATCCGGCTGTCTCTACAAAATATTGAACAGCAAAACCAACATCTCCTATTCTGTTCCCGCTTATCGCCTGTTCTATTCCTTTTTCTAATGATTCTTTCGTAACACTTAAGAGCTTTTTATCTTCTTCGGAAATTTCACCTACAGCATATGTGTAAGCAGAATCACTATGAAAACCATTCAAAAAAACTCCACAATCTATCGAAACTATATCCCCTTCTTTTAACTCATACTCGCCAGGCATTCCGTGCACTACATTTTCGTTTACCGAAATACAAAGGGAATAAGGGAATCCATTATAACCTTTGAATGAAGGAACTCCGCCATGGCTCTTTATAAACTCATAAGCCACATTGTCTAATTCAGCCGTCTTAATTCCCGGCCTTATTAATTTTGCAACTTCACCGTGTGCTCTTCCGAGCAAATCCCCACTCCGCTTTATGAGGTTAATTTCTTCCTCAGTCTTATAAAAAATCATGTCAAATTATGACGCTACGGGTAATTGAGAACGCCCCTTAATTCTGCCCGACTTCATCATTCCCTCGTAATGTCTCATCAACAAATAACTTTCTATTTGTTGCAATGTATCAAGTACAACTCCTACCAGAATTAACAAAGAAGTTCCTCCGTAAAAATATGAGAACTCTCTTGTAATACCTGCCATGTTCGCAAATGCAGGCAATACTGCAATCAACGCCAGGAATAATGATCCTGAAAGAGTAATTCTTGATAAAATATTGTCAATAAAATCCGAAGTCTGTTTCCCAGGTTTAACACCAGGAATAAAGCCTCCGTTCCTTTTCATATCATCAGCGATCTGATTTGGATTTACTGCAATTGCAGTATAGAAAAACGTAAACAGAATAATCAATACAGCAAATGACAGGTTATACTGCCAGCTGGTGAAATCTGAAAAGGTCCTGTTAATCGTATTGGCAAAATCACTATTATCCTGAAAAAACTGTCCTATCATTGCCGGTAAAAACATTACTGATTGAGCAAATATGATCGGCATAACTCCTGCAGCAATCACTTTCAATGGTATGTATTGTCTCTGTCCGCCATATACCTTATTGCCTACTACCTGCTTGGCATACTGAACAGGAATTTTTCTGGTTCCCTGTGTCAGCATTACTACTCCCACTATGATAAAGAACAATACAATTAATTCTATTACAAATCTTAATAACTGCCCATCTGCCGCTTTCGTTGTTAACTCAAATCCAAACGCAAATGGAAGTCTTGATATAATACCTACCATGATTAACATGGAAATTCCATTCCCTATACCTTTATCTGTGATTCTTTCTCCTAGCCACATGCAGAATACAGTACCTGCAGTAAGAATTATCATGGATGTGAATGTGAAGAATGTTCTATCCACATCCGGATATAAGTAACCAGGATCTACTGTTCCTGCCAAGTATCCAATTGATTGAAGCAGCGTAATGAAAATAGTCAATACACGAGTGTATTGATTAATTTTCTTTCTTCCTGATTCACCTTCCTTCTGAAGTTTCTGAAAATATGGTACTGCAAAACCAAGCAACTGCAATACGATAGATGCCGTGATATACGGCATAATTCCTAACCCGAATATTGCAACATTACTGAATGCTCCCCCACTAAAAGTGTTAATCAGACCCAAAAGACCTTCCGGATCTGCACCTTGCTTTTCAACTGCTGTTGCATTAACACCTGGCAACACTATATATGATCCCAATCGGAAAATCAATAAATAACCGATTGTATTAAAGATTCTGATTCTTAAATCTTCAATGGCAAAAATATTCCTTATAGTCTGGATGAACTTTTTCATTAACTCAGTACTGTCGCCTTTCCACCAGCTTTTTCAATGGCAGCAATTGCAGATGCAGAAAATGCATGAGCTTTAACTTCCACTTTAGATTTTAATTCACCTCTTCCTAATACTTTAACCTTGTCATTTTTAGACATTAAGCCGTTTTCATATAAAACCGCATTATCGATTACTGAAGATTTTGTCTTTTTAGCAAGATCTTCCAATACATCCAGATTGATTGGCTTAAATTCTACCTTACCAGCATTTTTAAAACCAAATTTTGGCACCCTTCTGTATAAAGGCATCTGACCTCCTTCAAAACCAGGCTTAGAATGGTAGCCAGATCTTGACTGAGCACCTTTATGTCCTCTTGTAGAAGTTCCACCCTTACCGGAACCAACACCTCTACCAAGTCTTTTTTTCTTTTTGGTAGAACCTTCAGCAGGTTTTATTGAACTTAACTTCATAATATTATCTTCTAGATTTTATCGACTTTAACCAAATGGCTTACTTTATTAACCATTCCTTCCACCTGAGGAGTTAATTGTACTTCTACAGACTTATTGATCTTTCCCAATCCCAAAGCAACAATAGTCTTCTTCTGATCTATCGGGCGATCAATAACACTTCTTACCTGAGTTATTTTTACTTTAGTAGCCATTATTATTTTCCATTAAATACTTTTGCCAAAGAAATTCCTCTTTGTTTTGCAACAACATGAGGAGCTCTCATTCTTAGTAAAGCATCAAATGTTGCTTTTACCACGTTATGAGGATTTGATGAACCTTTAGATTTTGCCAATACGTCTTTCACTCCTGCACTTTCCAATACCGCTCTCATCGCACCACCGGCAATTACTCCCGTACCTGGTGCAGCTGGTTTTAAATAAACAAATCCACCACTGTATTTACCTATAACATCATGTGGAAGTGTTCCTTTTAATATTGGCACTTTAATTAAATTCTTTTTTGCGTCATCTATCCCTTTTGTGATAGCATCTGTCACCTCGTTTGCTTTTCCAAGTCCGTAACCTACTACACCATTTCCATCTCCTACTACAACTATTGCAGAAAAGCTGAATCTTCTACCTCCTTTTACTACTTTGGCAACACGTTGAATTGCAACAACTCTTTCTTTTAAATCGATTTCGCTTGCCTTAACTGATCTTACGTTTACTTGTGACATAATAAATTAAAATTTAAGTCCTCCTTCTCTGGCTCCTTCAGCCAAAGCTTTTACTCTTCCGTGATACAAATATCCCCCTCTATCGAATGTGACATCTTTAAGACCTGCAGCAGCAGCCTTTTCAGCAAGCTTCTGTCCTACAGATTTAGAAATTTCAACTTTAGTACCTTTAACTGACTTCAGGTCTTGTGAAGAAGCACTTACTAAAGTCTGCCCGTTAACATCATCAATGATCTGAGCATAAATTTCTTTGTTACTTCTGTAAACAGAAAGTCTTGGTTTAACAGTAGTACCAGAAATCTTTCTTCTGATACTTCTTCTGATTCTAAGTCTACGCGAATCTTTCTTTGTTGCCATTATCTTAATTATTTAGCAGCTGTTTTTCCAGCTTTTCTTCTTACAACTTCATCCACAAAGCGGATACCTTTTCCTTTGTATGGTTCTACTTTTCTCAATGATCTGATCTTCGCTGCAACCTGTCCGATTAATTGTTTGTCGATACTTTCCAATGTTACAATTGGATTTTTTCCTTTATCAGTCACCGCTTTTACAGATACTTCTTTAGGAAGCGCTACAAAGATATTATGTGAATATCCTAAGCTTAACTCAAGAATGTTTCCTGTTGCATTTGCCTTATATCCTACCCCTACCAATTCCAATTCTGCTTTATATCCTTCGCTTACACCTTTAACCATATTGTTTATTAAAGATCTGTATAAGCCATG
>JAIERY010000106.1 GCA_019746425.1 Cytophagaceae bacterium | reverse complement strand
CATTTTAGCTCAGATCCGATAGAGCATCCCGACCTTAGTCGGGAGGGTCGTCCCGATTCAATCGGGACAGGGCCCACTTAAAATAAAAAAGCCTGTAGTTTCTAAAACTACAGGCTTTTTTGTTTCAGTCTAGTTGGGTTGAAATTTATTTTTTATCCTAAAGCGTTGAGAACTAATTATTATCTTAGGATCGATACCAACTGCATTGTTTTCAATTTAAAATTTTATGGAAGAAGAAAAAGGTTTGACAATAGAGAAGTTAAAAAAGTATAAGGCATTTGAGACGATTTCTGATGAAGAGGTTTTGGAAATAATTAATGGATATAGAAGGTTTGCTCATCTTACTTACAGTATTACTCGTTAATAAAAAAGAAAAAGAGCGTAAAGAGAATGGGGATACCTAAATTAGAATACGATTGCTCAGTCTCTCACCCCAGCAATGGATGGTCGGTGTGCCACACGACCGGAATAGAATCAATACAAGTTTAATAAATAAAGCCGATCAAATTCTGGGTTTTATTTGTAAAATTTTGACTTCATCATTCTCGGAAAAAGCATTGCAGCTTTCAAGATATTTCTGCATTTCATCCATGTCTTCAGCATATACATTTTCGCTGAATTCATGTGCCCTTTGAAGCATTCGAATGTACACATCAGGTTCTGATTTGTTAGTTAATTTTTTCAAAGCCGGCAAATAATCATCACGATATACTGTCGGAATGATAATTTTTGATTCTCCGGCAACGACCAGTTCGGCATTCATCATTATCCTTGCAATTCTACCATTACCATCCAGAAAAGGATGTATCTCGCTAATCAAAAACATCATATAGGCTGCTTTAGCAAATGGTTCTCGTAAAGCTCGATAGAAATCAAATCCTTTAATTAAAGTACCTCTCACAAGAGAATAATCTACAAAATGAGTGCTACCTGCCCGGTTATTTTTGTCTTTGAAACCTCCGGGGTTCTTACTTGTTCGGGCTGAAAGTAAAATTTTATGTCTGGCAAGCAAAAAATCTATAAGCTCTTCAGGTGTAGATGGGACAATACTCATTTCTTTTTTGCTGGATACTATCTGATATGTTCCAAGCACATCGTGAGAATCATCATTTCTCGCCGGAAGGGGTTTACCAGTTTCTATGATTTCCCTGGCTTCCTCAATTTCAAATATAGTCCCTTCTATATAATTGGAGAAGTAGCTCTCAAAAAATGCAAAGTTTCTGAACGCTCTGGGCGTTGTGTTTTTATCCGGCCTGCTTTTGAATTCTCTATTACTTAGTTCTCTGAATAATATTTCGAACAATTGAATTCTTGCTTTATCATAAGGAATACTTAAAGCCCTGGCTTTGGCCAGCGGGGATTTAAGTCTTTTAGAAGGGCTTGTTGTGAGCATTGAACTTATCATTTTATTAAGCTGCTCAAACTCTTTTTGCATATCCAATTGCTTCGCAATTTCCCTGGCCCTGTCTCTTGTTTTGTTCAAACCTTCTTCTCCATGGACACGAATAATTTCTTCCAGCTTTTCCTCTATCTCCAGAAGTGATAAAGTTTTGGATTCGGGTCCGGGCCTCTTGCTTGCCTGCAGGTTTTCCAGCAATGCTCTCTCTTTTTGTGAGACACATAATTCACCAATGAATTTATTATCTCCTTCTATAGAGCCATGGCCTTCGAGAAAACGTATAGTTACTCCAGGCAATTCTATCTTTTTAGTATATTCATAAGTGACAAAAATATGATTTGCCTCTGTGGGTCTAAATTCAAAGGCGCTTCTGTGACTTAATACAGCTCCAGGATATAAATTGCCTAATACCTCCAATATTCTCCTTTTTATGATATTTGCAGGATCTTCTTCAAAATTGGTGGTATAAATTCGGGGAGCAATATTTCTTATAATGCCTTCTTTCTGCCATTTATGTACCTTCTTTCTAATTTCTGTGGAAGCAAAAATTAGCTCAGGTAATCCTATAGGGGATTTTTTTTCCATAATGATATAATTGGTTAGTAAATTTAGAACAAAATTTCCAAAATAAATGTATATCTAGAACAAATTTTCCAATATAAGAACGAAATTTCCAAAATGGAAAATTCAAAAAAAAATTATTTTTTTCCAGAATGAAGGAAAAAGAGGTATGAAATGGGATAATTTTTACAGAATAAAGAAATTTTTTGGAACAAATTTTCCAATAAAAGGCAGATTAAAAAGTACACAAGTTGTGAGACTTTTAATGACCTAGTGTAATGATTTATTAAAAGACGAAATAATTATTAGCCGATAGAAGTCCATTCAAAGGGCTTTGCTCTGGTTTATTATTAGGTGTCAACATACTTCTTGATCTGATTTACTATGCCATACTTCTCCCTTTCAAAACATCTTTGGTTAAAATATTGAACCCTTATCTCTATTTGATTTAACCATAAAGCATATGTTGGCGTAAAATGTATCGATAATCTAATTTGGTAGAACGGGACATCATTAATAGTTCCTGGTAATCCGAATCGCTCATTGTTAGTGCTTGTCCTTCGCGTGCCATAAATAAACATATTATTTGTTTGTTTATTTCTGCAGCTATGCCAACGATGCAGAGAGACTGCGAAGCCAGCCTATTTTTTAGAAACTTGAATATTTAAATTAATAACAACCTTATCTGATAATATCCAACTGGAATTTCCTACTCCGTAGTCCAAACGGTCGATGATAAACGTACATGTAAAATTTCCTTCATTATTTTTTTCAATGAAAGTGAAAGGAATGCTTACTTCTTTGGTAATACCTTTTATTTTTAAATCACCGGTAAGGATATACTTATTATTGTCAGAAGTAGCTGTGATTTTTTTAGAAACAAAAGTCATTACGGGAAAGCGCTCGCTGTTAAAATACGTGTCGCCGCGTAAATGATTATCCCGTTTTTCATTACCGGTATTGATCGTACTCACTTTCACTTCCCCACTTATTCTGGCGTGAGCAATATCTGCAGGATTAAAAACCATACTGCCTGAAAAATCTGAGAAAGATCCGTCAACGGACATCCCGGCATTATTAATTACAAAGCTTATCTTTGAAGCAGGTTTATTCAGTTCCCAGTTCTGGGAAAAAGCAATTGTGCTAAACAAAAAGAAAAATATAAGGGATAGAGATTGATGCTTCACATTTCAAATTACAAAAAATTTGTTTTATATCAGAGCAAGGGCCATCGTTTAAAAGCAAAGAGAAATTGGCCGGTAACCCTGTTGCTCATTAAGCATCACAACCCCTTCAACCCCAATGCTTCGATGTAGCCTTTATTAGGATGACAATTGATGAGTTTTGAATTTGTTAAAAAATCATTGAGGGCTTTTTTAATTTTACTGATGTCTGCTGGTCTGTTCTTACGGACCGCTTCAAAACTGGAAGTCATTTCAGCGCTGATGACTATCAGTGTATCATAAAACTCAGGCTGATCGAATTCAAGAATTCCTTTTTTATTATTCATTTTCTTGTAAGGCCAGAAGGTCCAGCCTATATTATTTCTCTCGAGCAACTCCCGGAAACTTTTAATCCATTCATTTGTATTTTCTCCTGTTTCCCCTATGAAAATCGGCACATTGTATTTTTCACGGAAGTTAATAAACTTCTGTATCACCGACTGAGTAGTATCACACCAGTAAAGATGAAAAGTATACACCAGTTTTGAATCGAAGGGAGCGCCGAACACATTGAAATTGGTATTCCACTGTGCACCGCCTAAAAACACCAGGTGATTTTTATCGACTTCTCTGATCGAAGATACTATTCTCTTATAAAGCGGCTCCAGCAGTGGATTGAATTTTGCAGAATCAAAATAAGTAGCTATAGGTTCATTCAGGAGATCATAACCCATTACGATCTCTTCATTCTTGTAACGTTTGGCAATTTTATGCCATACTTCAACAGTTTTTTTCTGATGTTCCTCGCTTTCGAACAACCAGGGATATCCCCAGCTATCATCTATATTGTCACCGGTTTGTCCGCCCGGCGCACAATGCATATCCAGTATCACCCATAATTTTTCTTCCCTGCACCATCCGATTATTTTATCCAGCAATTTGAAGCCCTCCTCTTCCGTCGTAACTCCCATATATTCTTCATTGGCCAATAACTTGTAATGAAAAGGAATTCTCACCGTATTCATTCCCAGGCTTTTCATATACTTGATATCTTCCTGTGTGATGTAATTATCGAGGAATTTTTTCCAGAAAATCTTCGTCTCACCCGGACCGATAAGCTGTGTCAAAAACTGATCTATATACCTGGGAGAGGAATGGTTTTTTGAAAACTTAAACATATAGCCTTCCGGTACCAGCCAGTTACCTACATTGGTTCCTTTAATCAGTATAGGTTTACCATCAGGAGTAATAATTTCTTTTCCTTTGGTGCTGACAAACTTATGAGATTGAGAAAATACCGGAAAGGTCAACAGAAAGATAGCCGCAATGAATGAAAATGTTTTTTTCATGACAGAGTGTTAATGACAAAATAAAGGGCGGAGTCATTGTCAAACGGGAGTGCACAAATATACGGCAAAGAAAAAAAATAAGACCGCTGTTGGCGATCTTATTTAGGGGGTTGCGCAATTTTCCTGTTATCCAAACATGGATTCTGGGAAAAATTAAATCAGGGTACTTTTATTCTTTGACAATAATGAAATTAGAAGCTCCCGTTTCTGTTACAATATGCAACACATAGGATCCGGCAGACATATAGCTGCCTATTGTCAGCACCAACTGATCTTTTTCTTTTGTAAATTCTGATACAGTTCTCCCAAGCATATCCAATACTTTAATATTAGCTTTTGCATTTTCAGAGAAAGCGATCTTTGTTTCATGATTAAATGGATTAGGCGCTATGTTAATAATAGCAGACTCCATATCAATCAATACCACTTTATCTATCATATTCATTTTTCCATCCACATCATACTGCGCCAGCCTGTAATAATTTTTCCCTTGCAAAGGCATATCATCTATCACTCCATAATTCTGTTCCATATCTGAATTACCCGAAGCTTTTACAACTCTCAGGTTTGAATAATTGATTCCGTCAGGAGACCTCTGCAGTATGAAATGATCGCTGTCTCTTTCAGAAGAAGTTACCCAATGCAATTGAGAAACATTTCCGGATTTAAAGCCTGAAAATTCTATAAGTGTCACCGGCAATGGGCAATTGTCTGTAATAGTATATGCTCTTATCCCGCAAGGGTCTGGCAGAGAAACTCCAATATTAAAAAATGATCCTCCTCTTAATCCATTGTTTTCACCAGTAACATCTATTACTCCAGCTACATCACGACCGCCATCTGGATTTATAAATTGGTTTCTGCAAAAAGATCCCGAAGCATTTGATGTGAAAAACCGATACTTTCCCGGAGCTAATATGACATTAGGATTCATGGTCAGCAATGCATTTGCTGCAACCGGAGCGGCTACAGGCCCCCAGTAGGTGATTGTCCCAAGATCGTTCTGAATAGAAACATTGGCTGCTCCCGGTGCGGCTCTGCACTGAAGCTGAAATGAAGCCAGGGTAATATTTGTAAAGACTTCAAAATAAACATTCCCTACGCTTGGTGCAAAGCAATCGGGCATTGAAGTATGACCGGCTGTGTAAGTAGCCAAAGGAGTAGGATCCTGTACATAAATTGTTTTAGGCAATGCTCCATTATAAACATAGGTTGATCCTGTTTGTATTACAGGCAGACCATTTGAATTATTTGACCAGGTGTAGTTCGCTGCATTCACACCGGTTCCCGTAAGTGTAATATTTGTATTAGCGCATGTAGTAGCGGGAATAGTTACGGTAGGTCCGGTTTTAACAATTACATTCACTGATTCAGTTCGGGTTCGCCCGCAATTATCAACTACCGAAAGATTGACTGTATAGGTTCCTGCCGTAGCATAAACATGGGTAGGGCTGGCGGCAGTGGATGTATTTAATACCCCCGAGCCAGGATCCCCAAAATCCCAGGACTGAGAAATAGCGCTACCACCGAATATATAACTGAAGCTGGTGGTACCACCTTCGCAGGCATTATTATAATATATTTTTAGTGCCCTTAGCAGATCCTGGGAAAACACCGGCAGACCTTCGATTTCTATGGATTAAGCAAGCTCATGTGTATAAATTTTTTCATATTTTCTATTTTCTTTAACACATGCAAAAATT
>JAIERY010000079.1 GCA_019746425.1 Cytophagaceae bacterium | reverse complement strand
AGCCATACGTTATAGAATACAATGCCCGGCTGGGCGACCCGGAAACCGAAGTAATTATCCCAAGAATCAAGAATGATTTTGTAAAAGTGCTGCTGGCAGCAGCCAATAACAGTCTTTCAGGAATCAGGCTGGATTTCGACCCCCGCACAGCCACTACAGTCATGCTGGTAGCAGGCGGATATCCGGAAGATTATGAAAAGGGGAAGGTAATATCCGGCCTTAACCAGGTTTCGGATGTGCTGGTTTTCCATGCCGGCACTGCTTTTAACAGCGAAAATAAGGTAGTAACCAATGGAGGAAGGGTTATGGCCCTGACGGGTTTAGGGAATAATATCCCCGAAGCCCTCAAAAAATCAAATGCCGGCGCCGAAGCCATACAATGGGAAAACAAGTATTACAGGAGGGATATAGGGCTGGATCTTTTAGCCCTTGCCGATAAGGCATAATATGCTGGTTTTTATTATATTTGTCACACTGAAGTTAGATGTCAGAAGCTGGATGTTGGAAACTCCTTCATTCTAAATTCAAACCTCTAACTTCCAATTTCTAATTTTAAATTAATAATTGCCATGGGATGTAGTTCATGTGGAACAGGCGGATGTGGCACCAATGGTGGAGGTTGTGGGAAAAAAGGAGGATGCAGTAGCGGAGGTTGTAATAAAATGAATACGTTTGACTGGCTTTCCAATATGGAATTTGCCGGTACTCCGAAATTCAATATAACAGAAGTGAGGTTCAAGGGGGGAAGAAAAGAATTTTATCGCAACTCAAATAATCTCGAACTCAATATTGGTGACCCTGTCATAGTAGATGTGCCAAACGGCCATCATCTGGGTTATATTTCACTAACCGGTGAATTAGTCCGGCTGCAAATGAAAAAGAAAAGCATTGCACTGGATGAAAATATAAAATCCATCTATAGAATCGCAGGTCAGAAAGATCTCGAAAAACACGAGAACGCACGCAAGAGAGAAAATCCTACTCTTTTCCGCGCCAGACAGATCATTACCGATCTGAAACTAGACATGAAGCTTTCGGATGTAGAGTACCAGGCGGATAATACCAAAGCCACCTTCTTTTATTCTGCAGAAGAAAGAGTAGACTTCCGCGAGCTTATCAAATTATTAGCTGCTGAATTTAAAATCAGAGTAGAGATGAGACAGATCAGTCTCAGACAGGAAGCAGGAAGGCTTGGAGGCATAGGCTCCTGCGGGAGAGAATTGTGCTGCGCTACCTGGCTCAGTGATTTCAAAAGCGTTTCCACTTCGGCTGCACGTTATCAGAATCTTTCTTTAAATCCTACCAAACTTTCAGGACAATGCGGCAGATTGAAATGCTGCCTCAACTATGAGCTTGAAACCTACATGGATGCTTTACAGGATATTCCTAACATAGAAGAGCCATTGCTCACCCAGAAAGGACCTGCTACATTACAGAAAACAGATATCTTCAAAAAAATTATGTGGTTTGGGTTCCATGAAGAAACTACCTGGTATCCGCTGAATGTAAAACGTGTAAATGAAATTTTAGAATTAAATAAAAAAGGAGTTAAACCTGCGACCTTAGACACCAATGAATTAGTAGAAAAAGATGATAAGGAGGCTTTGAAAGAAAAAAGTGAGCTGGCGAGATTTGATGATAAATTCAAAAAGAAGAAAAAGAAAAAGAAGAATAAGAACAGGAATAACAACAACCCTAATAATTCAAACAATCAGAGCAATCAGGGGCAGAATAATAATCAGAATCGGAATAACCAGAATCAGAATCGCAACAATCAAAATAATCCAAAGAACCCTAACAAACCAAATAATCAGGGTAATAACCAGGGCAATCCTCAGCACAAGAAATAAAATAGCTATGCGCATGAACTATTCTATTTTGTTTTCATTTGTAGTCGTTTTGTTTTTTACCGCATGCGACGGCGCGCGCATTTACGAAACCAATCTGGATACCGATGAAGATAACTGGAAGGCTCAGGATACGCTGAAGTTTGAATTTGAAGTAGAGGATAATAATATTCCCTACCGTTTATCTTATAATGTGAGGTATAAAAATGATTATCCTTTTTATAATCTGTTTACCAAATACATTATAAAAGATTCTTCCGGAAAAGTTCTGACTACTCCTGCCCTTCCCGAAGACATGTACCTGTTTGATGTGAAAACCGGAAAGCCTTATGGCACCGGACTCGGAGATATTTATGATCACAGGATCAGTTTTTTGAAAGAATATAAATTCCCTTATGCGGGAAAGTATAAACTGCAGGTTTTGCAGTATATGCGCGACCAGCCATTACCGGGAATTGTTTCTTTTGGGGTGAGGGTGGAAAAAGCAAATCAGTAATGGAAGTACTTTATAGACATTCTGCTGCAGTCAAATAAAAGAAAAAAGTTTCCGTCATTCCTGCGCAGGCAGGAATCTCATCCTTTTGTATTATCTTTCTTGTTCAATCAACCAGCTAAATATCATGATTGCCAAAGGAGGATATGTGTATATCACATCCAATAAATCCCGCACAATGCTTTACACAGGTGTGACAAGTCATTTAATTTCACGAATAGCAGATCATAGAGAAAAAAAGCAAGCTGGTTTTAGTTTTAAATATAATTGCCTTTATCTTATTTATTATGAATTCCACGAAACGATAGAAGCAGCTATTGAAAGAGAAAAACAAATAAAAAGATGGAAGCGTGCATGGAAAGAAAATCTGATAAAATCTTTCAATCCCCAATTAAAAGATTTATGGAATGATATAGATGGATGCGGGTAGAATAATTATATATTATGCAATAGGACGAGATTCCTGCCTGCGCAGTAATGACGGATACCTCAATTTTCTTATTAAAATTCAAAGTCTGTTAACTTCTTATCCAAGGATACTATATATTGGGTAACAGGCAACCCATATCCATGTTTCCCTGTTTTTTTGTATATTAGTAATACTTAAAATACACTCTATGAAAAATATTTACCTTTTGATAATTGCCCTAGGATTTATTTCAGGGCTTTATGCACAACCGGTGATTAATCAGAATAATTATCCTGCGGTAGGAGATACTCTTTCAGGCACATATGATTTTAGCGCAGCATGGAATTCTGGTGCAAGTGGAATAAATGCGACCTGGGATTTTTCGACTTTATCAACGGGTTCGTCTACAAGCTTTCCTTATATAGCACCTTCCAGCACTCCTTATGCAGCAACATTTGCTTCTTCTAATTTAACCCTTCAACAATTATCCGTTAACTATTCTTATTTTATAAGCAATGCATCTGCCTTTGAAATTACAGGAATAGTAACCGCTTTCCCTAGTGCGGTAATAAGACCTTTCACAGACCCACAAAAGATTATCACCTTTCCATTTACCTATCTTAATAATTTTAAAGACACAGCAAGAACAGCTAACTATAATGTGAGCGGGGGAAATCATCAACGTAGAGTAGTATACTCTGAAACCAAAGCGGATGCCTATGGTTCTTTGCAACTGCCAGGTATAACTTACAATAATGTATTAAGATTGTTAATTACCAGCGAAACCATAGACTCAACTTTCAACAGCGGTAATGTATTTCAGAATAGAAGTGTTTCTATTGACACTAATTATTACTGGATATCGGAAGATCGTAAGCCATACCTCTTGGTGTTGTCTAAAAATGTTATAGATAATGGCACACCGACCATATTCGCTCAATATTTCTCCGACCCTACCTGGCCAACCGGCATAAAAGATCAGCAGAATATTTATGTAAATGTTTATCCTAACCCGGCAGACAATTTCATCCGCATAGATATTCAAGAAGAATATTTTAATTCTTTATCGGAGCCTCAGCTTATCCTCCTGGATCAGCAGGGAAAAGAAGTGTATTCAGAAAAAATTTCTTCAGCCAATACTTTTATCAGCAGGAATAATCTTCCTTCCGGAATTTATTTCTATAAAATTTCTTCGGATAAGGAAAATATTTCTTCCGGGAAGATCTCTGTTAAATAATAATATAATATGAGAATTTACCTGAAATTAATTCTCATATGCTTTCCCTTTTTATTACAGGGGCAAGTAGACTATCCTTATATCAAGGCAAGAATTTCCGATTCTACTTCCAATACTTTTTATCCTGTCCTTACCCAGCGATTTAACGACTCAGATTCCACCCTTACCGGGGAAGATTTTTACCTGCTTTATTATGGCGCAATTTTTCTCCCGGATTATGACACTACTAAAATCCTCGAAGCTGAAAGAGCGATAAGGCTGGCCAACTATACCGGTGAATTCCTCGAAGCCTATGAACTCTCTGATAGCTTACTGAAAATTTATCCGGTCAGCATACAGGCCTATTTTGAAAAAGCTTACGCCTGTTTCAGCCTCAAAAGATTTGGGGAGGAAGCTTATAACAACAAAAGATACAAGGTGCTTATCAGAACAGTGATGGGAAGAGGTGATGGAAAAAGCTTTGAAACTGCCTGCCACATTAACCTTCATAATGACGCATATGAGATTGTAAAATACCTGCAGCTGGAATCAAAGGAAGAACTGGAAGTAGAATACCAGGGGAAAACCTATGAAGTGGTACATCTCAGGCCAAACAAGCTCAAGTTAAATCATCTGTATTTTATTATTGGTTCATAGTCGATGTGGCCGGAAAACGAGGAAGGAAAGGCAACCATATTTAAAAGTTTTTTATTTCAGACTGGACGTCGAAAGAAAATTTATCAATCCTTTCCTTGAAATTATATTACTACCGAATAGGAATTTTGTATCCGATTATCGCGATAGCGATATTTATTTTTTGAGAGAAATTAATTTAAATGGTTCTTCAAATTTTGCCGTCATTGCGAGGCAAATGATAGTCTGCTAAAAGATCTATGCAACATTATTCATCTGACCAAAATCTTCATGTAATGCCGAAGCAATCTCCATCCAAGCGAAGCACCTTCTCTTAGCCAAGGGATTGCCACGGCATTACTTTATGAATCTACTGGTGCTTAATAAAAAGGCCCTGGCAATAGTAACTGTCTTTTGCCTCGCAATGACGATTAAGTTTTGAGTTTCAGCTTTTGCATTACTTTTTCTTCCTTACCACAAACACCTGTCCCTCTTCATTGGTCACCAGCAGATCTGTATTGTTGATAAAGACCAATGCCTCTGCCTGTGCGCTCCTATTAAAAGTTTTACAAAACCATGGAATGAACTTCAGTGTACCATTTGGATTGGTATGTACCTTTAAAAAATAAATTTTTCCATAAGAAAGCAATGCTACCAGCTTATTGTCCGGACTCATATCTGCATCCGTTAACTGGGCGTTCATAAATATTTCATCAAATAAAACTGCCTGATAATTTCCCGCCTTATCAGGGAGCTTATAAAATTTAGTGCATCTCTTTCCTCGATTTTTGGAAAAAAGATACAGGCTGTCGTTATACCAGAATATTCCTTCACAATCAAAATTGAGTTGCGCTTTTTCCGGTGGAAATGCTTTCTGATCGGGATAAGAAAAGAAAATAGTGTCAATGCGATTATTCTCAGCAACATTCACCTTATATATCCTGAGATCTTTCCTTATGTTCCGGTTATTTCCTATTTCTCCTATATAAATATTTCCTTTGGAGTCTTTGGTCATAGCTTCCCAATCAATATTTTGCAGCTGCCACAGATTCAAAATATCCAACGCTTTTCCTGTTGAATCTATTTTATACAATTGAGGCTTACTTCCGCCATCTCCCAATGTCCAGTAAGTTTTTCCTTCTTCTGCAATTTCAAGAGCAGAACTTTCCGGTATGGAATCGGGAAGCCTTCCTACTTTTTCAATTTTATAGCCGTTTCTTTCAGCATGAAAACCACTGATCCGTTTTTCTAAATAACAGGGAGCGAAAAAATTTTTGATAGCAAATAGAATGGCGTATAGCTTAAGCATGCTGACCAAAAGTCTTTTTCAGATCTTCATTTAATTTTGACTTGTTTTCCCAAAAGAGCCTGCTGTAAACTTTTTTATACTTCCACCCTTTCTGTTTCAATACGGCAGGAATGTAAGCATGCAGTTCCTTCACAGATAAACTCTGATGGTAAAGATCGTCATCCGTATGAATTAATCCTATAT
>JAIERY010000269.1 GCA_019746425.1 Cytophagaceae bacterium | reverse complement strand
TTCGCAGAAATATATACCCGGTGATAAATTATGCAGATCTATTTTTACTAAACCATAATTGACGAAAGATTCTTTATACACTTTACCCGCAAGATCAACAATTTTGACTTTTTTTATCATACTGGGGTTTTCACTGCCAAAGTCCAGGGTAATATGTCCGTTGGAAGGATTTGGATAAAGTAAAAACTGATAGGATGATTTTTTTTGAACATTCATTAAAGTTACAAAGTCAATAGCTGTCCCCCATGTTTCAGATCCCTTATTGTAATATACCAATTCCCTGTGATCAGGATTAACTACTTGGTCATGGTTATAATACTCTCCCAATCCTTCAATATAGTAATAGTGTTCCATCGCATCCAGTAACATATTATAAGTCCCGTCACCAGCATCATGATACAGATACTGATCTTTTTTAGCTAACCTATTATTATAATTTGTGCTCTGGTACATGATAGGACTATGCGGCAGCTTCAGCGCATAGTCATTAATAAATGCATATTCGCTGACAATTCTTTTCTCGATTATCGTATCCTTGCTTTTGGTTATGGTTGTTTGATTGGTACTATAATTATAGCGTTCTGTATATTTCCATACTGCAACCGTATATTTTAAAGTATCCCCGTTAGCAGAAATATCTTTTGAAAGTATAACCCTTCGCTCTTTTGTACTGTAAGGATTGTATGCATAAGGTCCCCCTAGAATTTCTTCAATATGAAACTCATCCCCTATACTATAATCAAAAATTTCCCTGGCTGTAATATTATTTATTCCAACATCAGGATTAGAAAGTCCTTTTAAGACAAAAGAATTGGTATCGTAGGGAAAATGACAAAATATATAGGCCTTCAGCAGGCCATAATTCTTTGAAAGTAAAATTTCCTTTCCGTTAAATTTATCTGAAACAATGTTTCCAAGATTATCTCTCAGATTAATGGTAATTACTTTTACACTATCAGACAAACCCAAAAAGGACTTATAATTTTTCTGAGTGACTTCGCCTTCAAAATAATTCCCATTGGGGAAGGAATATATTTTCCACTTCTGATTCAATGCTGCATTTGTATTGATCCTGATCGTATCATCCCAATTGTTGAAAAATATATTTTCTCCGTTTTGCTTAATAATTATTTTTTTACCCGTCCAATTGGGGAGCTTTTTAACAACGCCATTCGCAGTATCCTGACCGATTA
Organism: Cytophagaceae bacterium; assembly: GCA_019746425.1. Classification (GTDB taxonomy): domain Bacteria; phylum Bacteroidota; class Bacteroidia; order Cytophagales; family Cytophagaceae; genus JAIERY01. The sequence goes on along the minus strand of JAIERY010000269.1, from coordinate 4,850 downwards.
CTTTAAAGGTATACAGAACCGAATCCTGACCAGATAATTTCACAGAATCAAATTGAGCTACATAATACTCGTTTTGATACAAAGTCCTTTCATAAACACAATCGAAATCTGATCCGGAAGGGTCATAATAATGGGAAACACCAGTAGAATAAAAAGTCTGATAATCTTGGGAATATGCAAATACCGACCAGAATGATAAAAAAGTACAGATGATAATTCTCATAGGGAATAAATTTACAAAAATCAAATCAGATAAAAAAAGCTTTGCCAGACCTGGGCCTGACAAAGCTTTCTGTATTCACAGATATCAATTCAACCTATTTAACCAAGTAAAATCCCCTCATACATTCATAGTTTCCATCACTCTGCCGCCACCACTGCTTTGAATGTGCTGCTCCTCTGATCCATATATTCAATATACTCTATTTTAAATGGCTCATCGCCCTCTTCACAATCGTTATTAAGAACTACAAAATCTTCCTGATTCATTCCTGGAAACATTCCCATAATTTTAATTCTATTCCCCGCTTTACCGGTCACATTATAATTCTCAAGAAAATGAATTAACATCTTACCCTCCTTTCATCCCTTCTATATATACAATCACTTGGCATTCAAAAATGTTTCATAAAAAAAGGACAGCTTCAGGCTATCCTCTTTTATTACTATCTATCTACAATCTTTCTATCAATAAGGATGATATACCAGATCTTTGAGATCCTTATGCCTTACCAGGAAATCCTGTACATCAGAACAAGTCACAAGAATCTTTATGTTATGATTTTTTACAAAATCAATAGCATATGCAATCATTGTTTCCAGTATTCCTTTTTGGGTCTCATTCGGAACACTGGCGCTTTCGAAGTTCCAAAGCTTTTCGCTTAATTCTTTGTAATTCAGCGCACACTCTTCCCCATCCACTTTTACAAAGAATTTTTGCTCGCTTTCATTATGACTAATGTCCATCTTTTCCCTCCTCATTCTAATAAGTTCAACACATTTATGCTCAATTTCGTTGCCGGTCAACAATATTTATTTTTACTTTTTTGAACCTTTCAGTATTTATGACATGATCTTAATCTAATTTGTTTTAGATTTGTCTCTATGGATCCCGTGAGCCAGCCAATAAAACATGATCCCTACGCCGCTTTAAAAATTAAGGAATTCAGGCTTTTTCTCACTGCCAGATTCTGCCTTGTAATATCTCTTCATATGCAGCAGGTAATAGTAGGGTGGCAGGTCTATGAAATCACTGATGATCCGTTCTCCCTTGGGCTGATTGGTTTATGCGAAGCAATTCCTTTTCTGATAGTTGCTTTGTTTGCAGGGCATGTGGCAGACATGGTTAACAGGAAAAAAATAATTATACTCGTTTTAATATCTCTTTTTATCTGCTCAGCGGGCTTATTGTACTTAACCCTCGACTTTATACCCTCTTCTTTAAAAAATAACCCGGCTCCTATTTATATTTTAATCTTCATTACCGGAATCGGCAGGGGATTTATAGGGCCTGCCTTGTTTGCTTTCATGCCGCAGATCATCAATGACAGAAAACTTTACAGCAATGCCATATCATGGAACAGCTCCATGTGGCAAACCGGCGCAATACTTGGACCCTCCCTGGCAGGAATAATTTATGGAATAGGCAAACTTTCTGCCGTATACACGACAGTAACCATTTTAATACTTCTTTCATTTTTACTTTTTACCAGGATTGCTTCCAGGCCTTTGCCGCTTTCCGAAATTGAAGAAAGTGTAGAAGAACGTCTTCTGGCCGGAGTAAAATTTGTATTCAACAATCAATTGATTTTAAGCGCTATCAGCCTTGATCTGTTTGCGGTATTCTTTGGAGGAGCAGTAGCATTGCTTCCTGTGTTTGCCTCAGAAATTCTAAAAGTCGGTGCAGAAGGTTTAGGCTTTCTCCGGGCAGCGCCGGGGATAGGAGCAGTGCTCATGCTGATTTTACTGGCTTACTTTCCGGTAAGAAAAAAAGCCGGTATAAAAATGTTATGGGCAGTAGGAGGCTTTGGAGTATGCATAGTGCTTTTCGGATTATCCCAAAACCTTTGGTTCTCTATAGCACTCCTGGTTTTAAGCGGAGCTTTTGACAGCATAAGCATCATAGTAAGGTCTACCCTTATCCATACACTTACCCCTGAAAATATGAAAGGAAGGGTTTCTTCTATCAACAATATTTTTATCGGATCGTCTAATGAGCTCGGCGCATTTGAATCAGGCGCCCTGGCGAAAATAATAGGTGTGGTACCCGCAGTGGTTTCAGGAGGTTTAATCACTTTAGGAATTGCCGGCTTTACCGCTATAAAAGCAAAAAAGCTCAGAGAACTAAACCTCTGAGCTTTTTTGCTTTCATCCTCTCAATTATAATGTAACACCCACTTAATCATTTCCCGTTTAGGAGATACAATATTTTTCATCTCCGGATGTGAATCGAAAAACTGATTGATATACGAACAACTTGTATTGATTTTCAGATTATTATTTTCCGCATAAGCCAGCGCACGCATCAATACTTTCTCCGCTATACCGACGCCTCTTAAATTTTTAGGAACAAATAACATCTTTAAATCCAAAAGGCCTTCGCCGAGTTTTTCATACTTGAGGAATGCTTCCCTTCCACCAACATTTACGTAAAACTTCTGAAACTGTCTGTTATGCTTTACATTGTAACTCATACCGCTTTTCCCTTTCAGTTTTCAACATCTATTAGCAGTATAACTTTTTTTTAAAAAAGTTGGTTCTGACAAACGTCTCTTTTTACTGCTCAAAAAAAATAGCGCAGGTTACGCCTGCGCTATCCATAAATAGGATTATGAATTTCTACTATAACTTGTATTTTGCAATCATAGAAGCTTTTCCAAGCATTCCTTTTTTTCCAACAATTATCAGAGAATTATCTTCTGTAAACAAGGAGTATTCCCTTACTAAAGTAAGTTTGTTGTCATTAGGCAATATCTTGGTGCTGGTAATATCCCCGGTCTCTTTGCTCACAGTTACCAAATTCATAGATTGCAGCGTTCCATCTGATTTCTCAGAGGCTGCATACAATATTCTCAGAGCACCTGCCTGAGAATTATCCAGGATAAATGAAACAGTATTCAGGCCATCGTTGGCAGGATAAATCTGATTTTTAAGAATAAAATTTCTCCATTTCAGATCTGCATTTTTATCGAAGCAAAGCATAATAATAGTTTCAGTCTGAACATGTCCTGTAACTTCTCCTTTGTGACTCTTATCAAAGGTTTCACGTCCAATGTGCGGGTATCCATCTGCATGAAGAGCTCTTTTTTCCAGGATCAGCAGAACTTCTTCATTTTTATCTACTATAAAATGAGTAATGTCATAATCAAGCCAATCTTCTTCGCCTTTCATCTGTTTATTATTTTTTCTCGCATTGATAATTTTTGATTTGAAGCCGCCATCAAATTCCTCATAAATGCTAAAATCTACTTTCTTTGTCTGGAAATTAAACCTGGAATACATCACACCGAATATTTTTCCTTCTTTCACTTCTGAATTCCCGACAAAGACAACATCGTTGCTTAAAAACTGAACTTGGAAATCATCTTTCAGATAATTGGATGGAGGAAGGTCAAGCAAATTAAAATCTTTCGTATCGAGATTATATTTTATAAAATTCACTTTACCGATATTATTGGCATTCAATATAAAAATATCACCGGCATTATTGATGTAAATCCCATGACTGGTAAAGCCATTATCAATGGATACTTTGCCTTTTTTGAGCACATTGCAGGAATTGTCATACATGCAAACAGACACGGAAAGATTGGCTTCTCCATAATTGTATACATAAGAGACAAATTTGCTTTGATCAGGCGAAAAGCTGATGTTATGCTTATATTCAAAAGGCGTAATAAAATCCTGGTTGCTATGCTCGCAGATTACATCTATAAAAGATTCTTTCACTTTTCCTTTTCCCATAGTATTCTGCCAGTCACCTACTGTATAAGATTCAAGTTCTTTTGACCAGAGTTTTTTCCCGTCCTTGATATCAAAACCATATCCTTCCAGTTTGGTCTTTTTCTCAGACTCATTATGAATCACTGAAAGCAGAACCACTTCCTTTCCGTTGAAGTAGATGTCTTTATAATCTTCATAAGACTCTACTGAAAGCGGCGCCTGCCACACAGTATTCAGATTGGCATCGTAACGCTCCAGCATAAAATCTGATTTGCCCGACTGGCTTCCTTTAACTTTTGCCAAGGTTACAAAATCTGTGGAGGAAATCTTCACAATATCATTTCTTCCGTCGGGCTCGCTGAAAGGACTTCCTAATCTGAATTCTTTTGCAGTAGCAACAGTTTGTGAGTTTACTGTTGAAACAGGAAATGTGCAGCCCCAAATGATAAATAAAGAAATGTAAAAGGATCTCATAATTTGTTTTTTATAATGGAAATAAAATATCAATTTAAAATTTCCTGAGAAGATAAGCAAAGTTTTATTCAACACTTATATACCTCAGGTATATGACTGCCTTATTATAATCCCGTAAAGCAGCGATATAATTCATCCGGATCTGCATTGCATGGGAAAGTCCCTGTAAGTAAATAAAAAATCCACTTCACCCAGCTCATACAAACGCGTTGTGGTTTTAAAATTCTTCTGCTTCCTTTAATGCCGTTTCAACCTTACTGAGCTTTGTTCCAAATTAGATATACCGCGCATATCACGATACCTGAGAAAAAAGACAACTAAAAAAATAAAAGTCTCATAAATTATTAAACAGAAGCTCTGAAAATAGCATCTCTAATAAGGCAGTATGGCCTTTATAAAGTGTTCGTGGCTATGACGGTTAACCTTTTTGATAA
>JAIERY010000154.1 GCA_019746425.1 Cytophagaceae bacterium | reverse complement strand
TCTTTCTCATTTTTCACTAGTTTAAAGTTATACAATTAATCCTTAACTAGTGGTTCAATTTTAGGGGAGTATTATATCCATCAGTAAACTGAGGATAGCGTTTTTCAGTGGGAGATACTATAGCTTTTATATTTCCAGACCATCCAATAAATGTATTCCAAACACATTCCGTTAATGTAGTAGCAGGTGAAGGAGGAAAAAATTTTGTATCATTAAAAGTGGTAGTCCAAGTTGGTGTAGTACCAGATCCAGCAATAGTATACTCCCATCTTCTTTGAGAGATGACAATCCTTTTAGGTTTTGAATTTAAAACAATCTCTCTTTTTATTGAATAGTTAGAAGTATGGATACCAGTAGCACTACCTAGAATGTATCCATCATAGAGTACTGAATTATCCTCGCCCCATGCCTCAATTCTTATTGATTCACCTTTATTCTCGATCCTATATCCTCTTCCTACCTGCGTCCTGACATTACTTCCAGTACCCTCAGCCATTATATCTATTACATACTGTTGAGACACAGCAGTTGAACAAATAGATAAAAATAGTATTAAACTGATATATATTTTTTTCATAAATCTTAGCTTTTCAGCCTATTTAGATTCTATTAAATTTGTACTATATTATTGTATAGCAACACTTCGAACAGTTGTAATATTTGGATCGTCGGCAAGTGGAGTATCTAAATAATAAGTTGTTGTATTATTTGATTTAGATTGGTAAGTGACTCTGAACCAATATTTCCTTGGTTCAAGAGCCCAAAATAAGGCTTCTCCATTAACATTTGTTTCATCAATTAAATAATTTGGGCCGCCATATCCTCCTATAGAATCAAATTCAGGATCGGTATCTGAATATATTCTATTAGCTAGATAATCTGATTCGCTTAAATACAATTGCACTTGGGCATTTTCTACAGGTGCTCCATTATCTATTATATTGAGCTGAAGTCTAACAGGTGTAGGTGCAAGAGGCACTGAAATAAGGTTTACACGATCATTTCCTAATATTCTATTAAGATAACCATCGCCTTCTTCATCGTATCGAAGAGAATTTAAGGAACTTTTTTCAGCCCATATCCACACCTTTGGAGGATTTCCTCCATTATACTCTTCTTCAAAAGTAAAATTTCCATTGGCATCTGTAGTGCCTTGATGGATAGGATTGGTTTTCATTAAATAATTTGATTCACTTCCATAAATATACACTGTAGCTCCTTCAATAGCGGTATATGGATCACTAAGAGAAGACATACCTGTATTCGATTTTTGTGTTCTTATTGTTCTTTTCCAAACATCCTTTTTAACATCTTCTTTTTCGCATGATGAAAAGCTAACAACTAACAAGGGTATGCTTAACCATACTAGACCCTTTAAAAACCTGATCTGAAATTTTAAATTTTTCATACTCTTAAATACTAATAGTTTACAATGATCTCTTTACTAAATGGACTCTGCGCTCCATTTTTAAACAATACTTTAATGCGATATTTATAAATTGTATTTACCTGCAAGGACTTATCTATAAATTGCTCGGCTGCCCCTTGAATCGTTTTATATAAGGTCAATGATTCTCCTTCTTTTGCTCGATAAATCTGCACCTTCTCAATACCTGGTTCTGAATAATTCCATGCTACTAAGATTCTCTTATTTATCCTATCAGCTTCTGCTCGTACACTTTTAACCTCTTCTCTTATTCCTTTGTCCAATTTCTTCATTGTAACTGGTTGAGCCATTTCAGACTCCAAGCCACTATCGTCAAAAGCGATCATTGAATATTCATACAGTATGCTTTTGTCTGCTTCCTCGTCTACATAGGTGGTAATTGAATCGGCTTGTCTGAATTCCTTTAAAACTACCCAGAAACCTTCTCTGTTTGCATCCCTTCTCAATAACTGGTATTTAACCACATCACTGCTGCTGGTGTTATTCCAGGTCAAAGAAACTCCCTTCTCTGAAGAATGGGCTTCTTTGAATACAGGGGGTACGGGAGGTATTATATCAGGACGTTTCATTACGAAAGGCTTTGAAAATCCTGAAGGATTGTAATGCCTGTCCAATGCTACAATCTTATAATACACATTCTTTGTTAAGGAATTTACCTCAATGGTATCGTAATAAATACTATCCTTTACAAAGCCTGTTGTGATCTGACTGTATTCCTCATACTCGTAATTGGCTCTGTAAATTTTATACCCGAATAAATCCTTTTCCTTATTATTCTTCCATGTTAATATCACAATTCCTGATGTGTCGGCTTTTGCGGAAATAATTTCAGGAATGGCAGGAGGAGTATTATCCTTTAATTGTACCAAATGAGGAAATGAAATAGCTTTCTTTCCTGCTTTAGTCACAACTACCATCCTGTAATAGTTTGCTGGATCAGGCTTATGATCTATAAAAGACCTGCTTTCTGGAACTAATTCTTTTGCTGTTAAACTTTTATAAATCCCATCTTCTTTTTCGGCACGCTCTACATAAAATCCGGCAATCTCTTTATTAAGCTCTTGAGGAAATTCCCATTCTATCTGCACTGATTTATTGTCTATTACCTTAGTAAGGCTTACAGAAGGCATTTTAAGAGCTGTAAATGTTGCTGTCCCTGAAACAGATTCAGACGGTTCGCTTATTTCTCCAAAAGATGTAATTCCTCTTACTCTGAAATGATAGGTTGTACCTTTCTTTGGAAGTAGTTCTACTTTGGTTACTATCTCAGGGATTTTGTTTATGTCCTGAAAGGTATTAATAAATGGTTCATCCGATGTAGGAACAAATGTTTTACCCTCTTCAGACCTTTCTATTTTATATGCTATAAAAATATCAAAGTCATGTTTACAGCTCCATACAAGCGTAGCCGAAGAATCACTGAATTCTGCTCCTAGTTCTTCCGGTTTGGGTAGCGGACGATAATCCTGTACACTTGAATATACAAAGCCAGTATCTACGGAATAAATACTCTTAGGAACCGGAATATAAACATTGTAATTGTATCTCTCATTCGCTTTAACATTCTTATCTATAAACTTCAGACCGGAAGCTTCCGCAACTTCCTGAGATATTTGAGCAGAAAACAGAGCAAAAGTAAATCGGTTTTCCAATTCCTGTGCTTTGTTCACGACCTGCATAACATCACCTTTGTAATTCTCAGCAAGTTTAAAGGTTTCTCCGTAAAGTGCTTGTGCTGTAATGGCGGCATATTTGTTACTCTTTACCAAAGGCTCCCATTCTTTATAGGCTAATGGTTTTATTGGAGATGGACTTACATAACTTACTTCAGGTGTTTCCAAGAGTTTACCATCTCGTAAAATGGTTGTTCTTCGTACTATGTAACCATATTGATTTCCATATTGCCATGCTACGGGCGTAGTTGGTGACCAGCGTAAAATGATCTGATTCTCCAAAGCTCTTGCAGCTACCGCAACTTTAGGTTTAGGTTCCTGGCTTATATTCTGAGCATGGGAAAAGACAGGATATAACATTCCTGTCATTATCAATACCAGATATGTAAAATTCTTATTCTTCATTTTAACTTATTCACTGACCGAAACCGGATTGTTAATGGTAATTTCTTTAATTGAATTTATCTTACCCGTCCCAGGCATCACGTATTTTATTTGGACTTTATATGCTCCCTGTTTGATGATCGGATAAGGAGTACTTAACAGATAAATGATCCGGTTATTGGTAACTGGTTTATTTGCATAGATATTTGCTGCCTGTCCCTGCATATCCTGATAATCTTTGTACATATAGAAATTCAAATCATAGACAAAGGCTGCTTCACGAGTGCCTAATTCAGCACTACCGGAAGTTATATCCTGACTTTCAAGCTGGCGATCATTCGGATATTGTCTGATATAAACAGCCTTTGCAGGTGGCACTCCCAATGTATTTGTTTGTCTCCATTGAATGAATATCTGATTATTCATCGGGTATTCCTGATACAGCAGGGGATGAATATAATTGCCATACCAGTTGTTATCTGTCAATACTGCTTCAAACTGTATCAAAGGTGCTGTTTCCATTGTACCCTGAATTTCGGCAAGGTCAAAAAGCTCATCGCCTGTAACCGTAGCTCCCAATTCATGTACTCCGGTAAATAGTTGTCTTCTCCATCCAAGCGAAATGGAAGCAGCATTCAATTTGGCAGTAAACGTAGGATACTTACTCGTTTTGAAATTGTATGAGTAAATTTCTTTCTCCTGTAAATTCTGTAAAGTACCAGAGGCTTTCTTGGTCTTTACAGTAACATCTTCGGTTTCTGTTTGGGTTTGTACATCATCCACGTTACTGTCAACTGCTTTGTTGGAAGCTACCGGAACATTCACAAGGGAGAATGTATATACTTTATTCAGCGAAATATCTGCCGGAATCTTAAAATTAATTTGTCTGTCTGTATAGGTAAATGGAATGTCAACAGGCGAACCTTCTCCTGACTTAAATCTTGCTACCTGTTTCCATTCAGATGAAACTATAAACAGGTGAGGCATTCCTTGTTTCAATTTAATATACCCTGCATCCGTTTCATCTTTATAAAAATTGAACTGATTGTTCACAGGATAACTGTAAGCGATATTGCTTGCAGGTATATAATCAGGGGCTATTCCTGTGGTGAAAGATTCTGTTTTTATTTCCGTTATTAACTTACCATTTGAAAAGACTGGCCGCCAAGTTCCTGAAACTCTTTCTTCAAAGCTAACCTCTACCAAAACTTTCACTTCTGTTTTGGAAGGGAGAATATCATAAGTCTTAATTGCAGATACGTCCTGGGCTTCATTCCATTCTATAACTCCGGGTATTTCTGTTCTTCCTGTTGTAAGTTTAAATTTCTCCAGTTTGATTCTGAATGCTTTTACTTTCCCATCCATATCAGTAACCTCAAATACTTTACCAACAGGCATATTGAAAAGGGCTTGAGGGGCAGCAAATACATTTACGTCTGTTTCGCTTGCTTTCGGAGTGATTTCAGATATTACTTTTATTCCACCCAATACAGAACCTCCTACAATCTGACACTCTTCCCCAAGAGTTACCTGGAACTTGCAATTTCCGCTTACAAGTCCATTTAATATTCTGAAATAGCCTCCGACTGTTCCCCGCATCCAGACAGGATTAGGAAGCTTTGCCTGAAGGATGGCAGCAGCTCCCAGATCAATAATGTCAAAATTTCCCTTATAAAACATCAGGTCTACTACAATACCTATCTTTCCCTGAAAGTAAGCATACGCCTGACCGTTCGCATACCAACCGTTAATCCCTAATGGCCCGGAACGACCTGCACAATAAACATCCGGCCCGTAATTCTTTAGCATAATATCGAATCCTAATCCGGCTGCAAATCTTGCATAAAACATAAGGAATCTTAAATCCCCTGTATTCATGTTCAGGCTCGATCCGAAAGCAAAACCTGCTCCCTGTCCCAGCTTATTCAAATCTCTCATGTAGTCCAGGTCAATTCCTCCTAAAATATCGGAGACATTGGAAGGTGGCGGAGGACTTCCGGGAAGTTTCGTTCCAACCATCAGGTAGCTTTCTGCTTTCGCCATTCTCAAAAGCTCTACACCAATTCGTTGCTCCGGTGTTCCTATGTAGATGTACCATTCATGGGGTGCAAAGTGTAATACGGCATCTCCTGCGAGTGCATTAGGCCCAATTCCTTTTAATACTCCTCCGGCAACATTTACAAACACTTTCAGATTGCCATGAAGTGTTTCATTGGGAACATCATAAGAGACATGAACTGTAGCGCATACCTGGCCTTTTTGTGAAGCTTTGTCCAGATTATCGTTCAATCCAGGAGTTGCTTTTGAAATCAGTTTACATTTTTCTTTAAGGGCTGAAACATCACCTAACATTGGAGGGGTAATGAAATATCCGTTACCCGTAAAGGAAATGGCATTAATACCTCCTGATTCGTTAAAAGCTATTTCAAAAGTTGCATCTCCATTAAAGGCTTCTGCTCTTGGATGTGTACCCATATACAGCGAAGCTTTGATACCTAAGAAGGTAGTAGGATCTGGCACATAGACGATTCCTGA
>JAIERY010000020.1 GCA_019746425.1 Cytophagaceae bacterium | reverse complement strand
TGAGTTGATGGCTTATGAAATTTCCAAAACGTTAGCTTATCATAAAACAGAGGTGCCGACCCCGCTGGGTATAGCTAAGACTGCTTTAATTTCCGATCAGGTAGTTCTGGCAACAATCCTGCGCGCGGGTTTACCTTTTCACCAGGGTTTTTTAAATTATTTTGATAAAGCCGAAACAGCCTTTATTGCGGCTTACAGAGCCTCCGAAACCATTAACAGTACGGTGGAAATAAAAATGGAATACCTGGCAAGTCCTTCTCTGGAAGGAAAGGTGCTTATCATCATAGATCCTATGCTGGCAACAGGAAAGTCTCTTCTGCTTACTTACCAGACATTGCTGAAACATGGGATGCCTTCTTCGGTGCATATAGCTTCTGTGATTGCGAGCAAGCCAGGAGTGTCTTACTTAAAAGATAATATTCAGAATTTCAATTTATGGGTAGGAGCGCTGGATGAAGAATTAAATGATAAAGCCTATATTATTCCCGGACTAGGTGATGCTGGCGACCTTTCTTTTGGAGGGAAACTTTAATACTTTTAATTACATGCCCAATCAAAAATTATTAATAAGAGTTAATATTGCAGGGCAAAACTTATTGTAAGCCATGTTGGATAATATCCCTGAATATCTTGTTGTTTTTGCTACCAGCATGCTGAAATTCATCGGTGGGCCGCTGGTGGGTGCAGGCTTTAACTTGTCTCTTTGGGAAACTGCCATATTTACCATTCTAGGTATGATGGCAAGCGTGTTTATTTTCAGCAGTATATTGGGTCGTGCCATCCATAACTGGATGATGAAACTGTTTTTTAAAAACAGGAAATTATTCTCTGCCAAAAGCCGTAAAAGGGTTAAATTATGGAGAAAATATGGCCTGAAAGGCGTTGCTTTTCTTACTCCTATCGTTTTTACGCCCATAGGCGGAACCTTAATAGCCACTTCCTTCGGAGAGCATAGAAATCAGATATTTATCTATATGCTTGCAAGCGCTGTATTCTGGGGATTTTTATTTTCTTACCTCACCATTATACTCAGAATTAACAGTGTGCTGGATACTGTGAAAGATTTTATTTTCCGTTTGTGATTCCCCAGAGGATAATAGGGTAGAATTGAAATAATTTTGAGAATCTGACAAAGCAGCGCTAGACTTTAAACCCAATAAAATGTAGCTTTGCTGAAGCGGCTTATCAAAAAAACATGGTCAACAGTCAGTTAAGCGAGTTTGGAATTGTTTTACTATTCATCATAGGCGCAATAGCTTTTGTGCTTATAACGCTCACTGTTTCCAGGTTTATAAGACCCAACCGTCCCAACTACGAAAAGCTTACATCCTATGAATGTGGTGAAGAATCTGTAGGAAATGTATGGAGTCAGTTCAATGCCAGATTTTACATCATTGCTTTAATATTCATTTTATTCGAAGTGGAAATTCTTTTTATTTTTCCCTGGGCAACAGTATTTGGTGATGAAAAAAAGATTGCAGGAACTGATGGCTTGTGGGGTTGGTTCTCTTTAACGGAGATGTTTATTTTTATAAGCATCCTTATTCTCGGACTGGCGTATGCATGGGGAAAAGGTTTTCTTGACTGGATAAAACCGGAGCCTGAAGTGAAAGATTATCAATCGCCGGTACCAAAAAGTTTATACGAAGCACTTAATCAGAAGTATTTAAAAAAGTGACGATTTACGAGTGATGAATGACGAATCAAAATTGTCTTCCCACTCATTACTCGTCATTCGTAATTCAACACTTGAAATGAGTCTTTTAGATACAAAATTCGGACAAGGCGGAATAATCATCACAGGGGTAGATGAGGTGATCAACTGGGCAAGGTTATCTTCTCTCTGGCCAATGGGATTTGGTATTGCATGCTGCGCCATCGAGATGATGTCTACTTACACTTCGGGTTATGACCTCGATAGATTCGGAATATTTCCCCGTCCTTCTCCAAGACAATCTGATGTAATGATCGTGGCAGGAACTGTTACTTTTAAAATGGCTGACAGGATAAAAAGATTATATGAGCAGATGGCAGAACCAAGATATGTGGTGTCTATGGGTTCCTGTTCCAATTGCGGCGGTCCGTATTGGCAACATGGATACCATGTGGTGAAAGGAGTGGATAGAATTATTCCGGTAGACGTGTATGTGCCGGGCTGTCCTCCGCGTCCTGAAACTTTGATCGGCGGGTTTTTAAAGCTGCAGGAAAAGATCAGGAAAGAAAGCCTGGTAGAGCCAAAGGCAATTGAAAAGTTAATGCAAAAGAAAACAGAGGTATAATATGCAATTTGAGGAAATTAAAAATATCATCTCTGATAAAATCGGATCTTCCGCTATAATAAAGGAAGATGCTGCACAGCTGCAGCCTCAGTTAACGGTCGATCAGAAATTTCTTTTGAGTATATGCAGGGAGCTTCATGTAAATCCAAGCTTGTATTTTGATTATTTATCCTGCATCACCGGAATAGACAATGGTCCGGAAAAAGGAACGATGGAGGTAATATACCATTTGTATTCCATTCCTTTTAATCATCATTTTATTTTAAAAGTAGAATTGCAGAGAACCATAGATGCATTGCCATCGGCGCCTTCTGTAACTTCCATATGGAAAACTGCCGACTGGCATGAGCGGGAAGTGTATGATATGTTTGGAATAAAATTCGAAGGCCATCCCGACTTAAGAAGAATATTATTGCCAGCCGACTGGGAAGGATATCCTTTGAGGAAAGATTATAAGCAGCAGGAATATTATCATGGAATTAAAGTAGAATATTAATTTAATTACGAATGAGTGCAGTGTGCAGAGGATCCTTACTCGGCACTCAGCACTCAGCACTCAGCACTAAAATGCCAACTGATCACATACAGTATAAATTCGAGAAGGATCATCATCATAAGTCAGATCCTAATTTGACTAATGTGGATGAGTTGCGCACCGAAGAGATGATCATTAATCTGGGTCCGCAGCATCCTTCTACCCACGGCGTACTCCGTCTGGAAGTGGTCACCAATGGAGAGATTGTAAAAAATGTGATTCCTCACCTCGGATATCTTCACCGCTGCTTTGAAAAGCACGCAGAGAATCTTCCTTATAATCAGACCATACCTTTTGTAGACCGCATGGATTATCTCGCTGCCATGAACTCGGAGCATTGTTTTGTGATGGGCGTGGAGAAAATGCTGGGCATAGAAAAAAATATTCCGAAGAGAATTGAATACATACGTGTGCTGGTGGCAGAGCTTAACAGGATAGCTTCACATTTTGTAGCGATCGGAACCTATGGACTTGATATAGGAGCTTTCGCTCCTTTTCTATGGTTAATGAGAGACAGAGAACACCTCAATCGTTTACTGGAATGGGTATCCGGTTCGAGGATGCTTTACAATTATATCTGGGTTGGCGGTTTATATTTTGATTTACCGGTTGGATTTGAAGAACGATGCGCAGACTTCATTAAATACCTGAAACCCAAAATGGGAGAGCTCCAGAGAATTATCATGGAGAATAAAATTTTTATTCAGCGTACCGCCAACGTAGGTGTGCTTCCCCTGGATCTTGCTATTAATTATGCTGTCTCAGGTCCTATGCTTCGTGGCTCAGGCTTAAGATATGATTTAAGAAGAGTAGATAATTATTCTGTTTATCCCGAACTGGATTTTGATATTCCTATTGGAAAAGGAGAGATGGGTAAAAAAGGAGATTGCTGGGACAGAGCGCAGGTAAGAGTGCTGGAATGTTATGAGTCGATAAAAATAATTGAACAATGTCTGCAAAAACTTGTTGGAGAGCATAAACGCACCAGGGAATTTGATCCACAGGCATTGGTTCCTAAAAAAATAAGACCTAAAGCAATGGATTTTTATGTGCGTGCAGAAAGTCCGAGAGGAGAGCTGGGTTTCTTTTTCCGTGCGACAGGAAATACCGATATTCCATTCCGTTGCAAAGGACGCTCGCCGAGTATGGTGAATCTTTCTGTGCTTCCTGAAATTTCCCGTGGGGTAATGCTTGCCGATCTTATTGCTATTCTTGGTTCGGTAGATATTGTGATGGGAGAAATTGATAGGTAGTTAACAGTGGGCAATGGGCAGTTGGCAAATAGGGGCATTTTAATCAGCAGTTCTTAATAGATTGTTTTTTGAAACATATATTGGGTAAAACAAATAGCCATAGTTAACGGTTGCTTATTGCCAACTGCTCACTGCCAATTGCCAACCATGAAACTCCTCACCTCTTCCCAAATCCGTGAACTCGATGCTTACACGATTAAGCAGGAAGCTATTGATTCTGTTGAATTGATGGAAAGAGCTTCACAGGCTTTTGTGAACTGGTTCACAGAAAAATTTGACAGGAATAAAAAAATAAAAGTTTTTTGCGGCCCGGGAAATAATGGCGGAGACGGATTAGCAATCTCGCGACTACTTTTAGGCAAGGGATATAAAACAGAAACTTTTATCATTGCTGCTGAAAAATATTCCCTGGATTTTAAAATAAATGAAGACCGTTTAGCTAACCTTGCCAGAATAAATTATATAGAAAATAAAAGTGATATTCCTTCACAGTCTTCTTCAGAAATTATCGTCGATGCAATTTTTGGTTCAGGCCTGAGCAAGCCCGTAGAAGGAATTTTTGCAGAAGCAATCAAATCTATCAATGCTTCGGGCGCATGCATTATCTCAGTAGACATCGCATCCGGACTTTTTACAAATCAGCACAATGCCAAAGGACTTATTGTTCAACCTGCTTACACGATTTCTTTTCAATTACCCAAGCTGTCATTTTTTCTTCCTCAGAATGAAAGGTATACAGGTGAATGGATCCTGGCGGACATAGGGTTGCATGAGCAATTTATAAAAGACGCTGATAGTAAATTTAACTTCACTCAGGCTTCGGACATAAAGCCTCTGATTAAAAAAAGAAATAAATTTTCTCATAAAGGAAATTTCGGTAAAGCGCTCATCATTGGAGGTAGTCATGGAATGATGGGTGCAATAGTGCTAGCCGCAAAAGCTTGTTTGAGGACAGGTGCCGGGCTAAGTGTTACCTATGTGCCCCAGTGTGGTTATGATATTTTGCAGACAGCCCTTCCTGAAAATATGGTGCTGACAGATCCTGAATATAAATTTATTGTTGGTGTCCCGGAGCTGGATACTTACAATGCCATTGCAGTTGGCCCGGGTTTGGGAAGAGCAAAAGCTTCGGTGCTGCCGCTGAAAAAATTATTAGAGGAAAGCAAAGTTACTTTAGTGATTGATGCCGATGCCTTGTATGCACTTGCACAGAATAAAGAGCTGCTGGAAAAAATTCCGGCTGGAAGTATTCTTACTCCTCACCCAAAAGAATTTGAAAGGCTTGCAGGGAAAGCTTTGAATGATTATCACCAGCTGGAATTGCTGAAGCAGTTTGCAATTAAAATAAAAAGCTATGTCGTTTTAAAAGGTGCATACACCGCGATTGCCACACCAGAGGGAGAAATTCATTTCAACTCAACGGGAAATCCTGGTATGGCGACAGGCGGCAGCGGCGATGTGCTTACAGGAATTATTGTGTCATTGCTGGCGCAGGGATATACTTCTTTTGAAGCTTCTTTGCTTGGTGTTTACCTTCATGGTTATGCTGGCGATATAGCTGTAAAAAAAATCAGCGAGCCATCCCTTATTGCTTCGGATATAGTGGAAGGGATTGGGGAGTTTTATAAGGAGTTTGGAAGCTCTAACTAATATCCTGCGAGGATTGCTCTATCATCCGCCAGCTGGCGGATCTCGTTGTTTGATTTCTGATTCTTCGATTGATAGCTCTAATGAATGTTGATGGCAGTGCATTTAATAGACAAGATCCTTCGCTACGCTCAGGATGACAAAAGCTAGCTTGGTGAATATTCCTTGCTGTCATTCAGTAGGAAACCCGTTGTTTGATTTCTGATTCTTCGATTGATAGCCTAATGAATGTTGATGGCAGTGCATTTAATAGACAAGATCCTTCGCTACGCTCAGGATGACAAAAGCTAGCTTGGTG
>JAIERY010000267.1 GCA_019746425.1 Cytophagaceae bacterium | reverse complement strand
TACAAAATGTAAAATCCGCCTTTGTACTTTTAAAGGAATCGATTTATTTAAAACTGTTTATCTCGGATGACAATAGTATTATTGTATAAACAATTCCTTTTAATAGTTTGTTTTTAATTGCTCTCCTGTCAGAATAATTATCTATTTTTATGCCAAAATTATACTAAAATGAAAATAATTGGAGTGGGCAGAAACTACACCGATCATATCAAAGAGCTGCAGAACGAAAAGCCATCAGAACCTGTTATATTTCTTAAACCCAATACCTCCCTATTAAAAAACAATTCTCCTTTTTACCATCCCGATTTCAGCAACAATATTCATTATGAAACAGAGTTAGTCTTAAGGATATCCAAAGAAGGAAAAAACATTGAAGAAAAATTTGCCGGAAAATACTTCGATGGCATTGGAATTGGTATAGACTTCACAGCAAGAGATTTGCAGGACAAAGCCAAAGAAAAAGGTTTGCCATGGACACTGGCCAAAGGTTTTAATGGTTCGGCACCGGTATCTGAAATTTTACCCTTGTCAAATTTTTCCGATCTGAAAAACATTCATTTCAGTCTGAAGATTAATAATGAAGAAAGACAAAAAGCACATTCAGGAATGATGCTCTTCACCTTTGAGCGGATCATTTCTTATATTTCAAAATTTATTTTATTAAAAAAAGGTGATTTAATATTTACAGGAACTCCCGCGGGAGTAGATAAAATTAAAATTGGTGATAAACTGGAAGCTTACATTGAAAATGAAAAAATGCTTGAAGTGGAAATTAAATAAGTTTGTTTTTTTTATTTTATTATTCCCAACACTATTCACTTTCACTCAGAATTCTTTTTCCCAAAACCCGCAGGAAAAGTTTACTTTCCCTATAAAACCCGGTGAGCAGAATTTTCTCTCAGCGACTATGGGAGAACTCAGGGCTAATCATTTTCACGGAGGCTACGATGTTAAAACAGACAAAAAAACAGGGTACCCTGTTTACTCCGCCATGGAAGGATATGTATCCAGAATTAAAATTTCTTCTTATGGGTATGGAAATGCCGTGTATATTACCCATCCTAATAACTATGTAACTGTCTATGCTCATCTTGACAAATTCAATACACCCATTGGTGACTACGCAAGAAAAAAACAGTATGAACTGCAAAGTTTTGATATTGATATTTATCCTGGTAAAAACGACTTACCTGTAAAAAAAGGAGAAGTGATTGCTCTTGCGGGAAACTCAGGAAGTTCGCAAGGCCCCCATTTGCATTATGAAATCAGGGACACCAATGATATAGTGCTAAATCCCTCTGATTTCGGATTCAAAGAAATTCATGACAAAGTCCCGCCTGTCTTTGACAAAATAGCTGTTACCACTTTAGATATAAATGCAAGAGTGAACGATGAATTCGGAAGGCAGGAATATAAAGTAACACACTCCGGAAACGTTTTCAGCATACCGGCAAAAATAACTGCCAGTGGTTTAATCGGACTGGAGTTGCAGGCCTATGATAAAAAAAACGACATCAGTAATCATTACGGAATAAATTATATCAAAGTACTGGTAGACGACAAGGAAATCTTTGTACATAATCTTTCCCGGTTCAGCTTTGATGAGACACGATACATCAATGCACATATTGATTACCCTTATTATTACAGCACAGGAAAAAGATTTGAGAGACTGTATGTGGCCGATGGCAATAAACTGAACACCTACACTTATTCAGACCCGCTGAAGGGAAGATTTTATATTCAGCCGGGTAAAACCAGCAAAGTAAAAATTATCATAAAGGATGATTTCAATATTGAATCCAGCCTGACATTCAATATCCATCCTTCCCCTGCAAAAGCAAACGATGTGGCAATTTCCAGTTTTGCCAATTCAACTTTAACCTCGGAAATTCTCGAAAACACATTAAAGCTAACTACTGAATGCACGGAAGATCCCGGTGCAGAATTATATTTCAAAGGCAGCTCTCAGAAAATATCAGCAAGCTATGCCAAAGGAGGCATTATAACTTACCTTTATGATCTTAGAAAAGGGTTACCTGATTCGGTAAAAATCGGAAGCCAGAAAAAGGTATTCAGTTTTATACAAACTGTGCCCGGCAGCAGCAATGAGAAAATAAATTTTTCAAATATATCTATGGACTTCTTTACCGGCTCTATCACCGATACGATATACCTGGAATATAAAAAAGAAGTAAAGAATAGCACCCCGGTTTACACTATTCACAATCCTGAGGTATCTATTTATGATTCTATACGCATAGGAATAAAGCCCACAGAACCAATTGGGGATAAAAATAAAAGTTTTGTCTATTTATTTAATGGCAGTAGTCCTAAGTTTGAAGGAGGTAAGTGGAATGGAGATATTATCGAATTTAAGACCCGGAATTTGGGTAAATTTGCCATACTGGAAGACACTACCAGGCCGGCCGTGAGATTCCTGAGCAATTATGGCAACAGCGCACGATTTATTATTTCTGATGATTTATCAGGAATTGAGAGCTTCAGGGGAACATTAGACGGCTATTGGGTCCTGTTGAATTACGACCATAAATGGAATGTAATATGGACGGAAAGATTGGATAAAACGGTCCCCTTGAAAGGAAATTTTGTGCTGGAGGTGAAAGATAAAGCAGGAAATATTAATACCTTTACAATACAATTATAGCATAATATTTAATTTTTTATGGCATTAAAGGCTGGTGATAAAGCCCCGGATTTTACAGGACGAGATCAGAATGGAGAGAAAGTGAAGCTGTCTGATTTTAAAGGGAAAAAAGTGGTTCTCTATTTTTATCCAAATGACGACACTCCCGGATGCACAGCAGAAGCCTGCAACCTGAGGGATAATTATTCCAGACTCAAAAAAGCCAATTTCGAAATACTCGGAGTAAGCGCCAATGATGAAATATCACACCAGAAATTTATAAAGAAATTCTCATTGCCCTTTACACTGATTGCTGATACCGATAAAAAAATAAATGAACAGTATGGAGTGTGGCGAGAGAAAACAACCTTTGGTAAAACATACATGGGAACAGTTCGCACGACCTTTGTGATTGATGAGAATGGGATAATTTCAGAGATCATTGATAAAGTAAATAACGAAGATCACACGAATCAGATTTTAAAATAATCAAGTAACAAAGTGTTAAGGTGCGAAAGTGTTAAAGTTATCTTTTAACAGGCTTTAGATCTTAACACACCCGTACATTAACACTTTAACACACTAACAATATGGAACAAATGGTGGAAACCAAAAAAGATCTCAAAGAACTAAAGAGAATTGCTTCTCAGGTGAGAAGAGATATTGTAAGAATGGTGCACTGCTGCAACTCCGGTCACCCGGGAGGATCACTTGGATGCACAGAATATTTTGTGGCTCTTTACTTTCAGATCATGAAATACAATCCCAAAAAATTTGACATGAATGGGATCAACGAAGATCTTTTCTTTTTATCCAACGGTCACATCTCCCCTGTATGGTACAGCGTGCTCGCCAGAGCCGGTTATTTTGATGTAAACGAATTGGGAACATTCAGAAAAATCAACTCGCGTTTACAAGGCCACCCAACTACACACGAACATTTACCGGGTGTGAGAATAGCTTCCGGTTCACTCGGACAAGGGCTCTCTGCAGCCATCGGTGCCGCACAGGTGAAAAAAATAAACAAAGAAGATAAACTGGTTTACGTGCTCATGGGAGACGGAGAGCAACAGGAAGGACAGGTTTGGGAAGCAGCCATGTATGCAGCGCACCACAAAGTAGATAACCTTATTGCTACCATCGACTATAACGGACAGCAGATTGACGGTCCGGTTGACAAAGTAATGTCATTAGGTGACCTGGCAGGAAAATACAAAGCTTTCGGATGGAATGTGATAGAAATGGAAAAAGGAAATGATATGGAAGCAGTCCTCAACACATTGGAAAAAGCAAAATCACTGACAGGCAAAAAACAACCTGTGATGATTTTAATGAAAACCGAAATGGGTTATGGAGTAGACTTCATGATGGGATCTCATAAGTGGCATGGCGTTGCTCCGAATGATGACCAGTTGAAAACTGCTTTAACGCAGTTGGAAGAAACCCTGGGCGATTACAAATAATAATAAATTGGAAAGTTATAAGGTTGCAAAGTTAAAAAGTTAAAATTGCGGCTTTATAATCTTACAACCTTATAACATTTAAACCTTTTAACTTTAGAACTATCACATAATGAAAAAATATACTTTCACTGAAAAACTAGATACCCGCTCAGGTTTTGGAGCCGGATTAACAGAACTGGGAAAAAAGAATCCTAATGTAGTTGGCCTTTGTGCAGATTTGATCGGCTCTTTGAAAATGGGTGATTTCCAGAAAGAATTTCCTGATCGTTTCTTCCAGGTAGGAATTGCAGAAGCAAATATGATAGGACTTGCAGCTGGAATGACAATAGGGGGAAAAATTCCTTTTACCGGAACGTTTGCAAACTTCTCAACAGGAAGAGTGTATGACCAGATCAGACAGTCGATCGCTTATTCAGGAAAGAATGTAAAAATATGTGCATCTCACTCCGGCGTAACTTTAGGAGAAGACGGTGCTACTCACCAGATACTCGAAGATATCGGGATGATGAAGATGCTTCCGCACATGACGGTGATCAATACCTGTGATTACAACCAGACAAAAGCCGCGACATTAGCTATTGCCGATCATCACGGTCCGGTTTATTTGAGATTCGGAAGACCTGTGCTGCCTAATTTTACTCCCAAAGATCAGAAATTTGAAATCGGTAAAGCAGTAATGCTTAATGAAGGAAAAGACGTTAGTATTTTCGCTACCGGTCACCTGGTATGGGAAGCAATTTTAGCAGGTGAAATGCTGGAAACAAAAGGAATAGATGCAGAGATCATCAACATTCATACTATAAAGCCATTGGATGAGCAGGCGATATTAAAGTCAGTTGCCAAAACCAAATGTGTGGTAAGCGCTGAAGAACATCAGATCAATGGTGGCCTGGGAGATAGCATAGCTTCCCTCCTTGCAAGAAATACTCCTCTTCCCATGGAAATGGTCGCTGTAAAAGATTCTTTCGGGGAAAGCGGAACGCCTGACGAGCTCATGAAGAAATATGGTTTGAAAGCGGAGAATATTGTGGAAGCCGTATTGAAGGTGATAAAGAGGGTCTGAACAGGATTTGTAAGATTAAAGCATTAACATGACAAAAAAAATTGCCCATCCACTAGTCGGCGGATGGGCAATTTTTTTGTCATGCTATAAAAAATTACGCAAACCTGAACCTCATATAATTAATGGCCTTTACCACAGGTAAAAACTTCTTCTCATAGGTAGTCTGAATTCCGAAATGCTCTTTTAGTAATTCAGCGTCATTGTATAGATCTTTGGTAAAAACCAGGTCTTTGATGGGAAACTCTCCGCTGTTAAGCACTTCCAGCGTGTATTCAAAAAGACCAAGGTTATCTGTTTTAAAGTGCACCATTCCTCCTTCTAGCATCAGGTCTTTATAGATCTGAAGAAATCTGGGAGAAGTCAAACGTCTTCTTTCATCTTTGTCTTTGGGTCTCGGATCGGGAAAAGTAATCCATATCTCGTTGACTTCTTTCTTTTCAAAAAACTCTTCGATGTTCTGGATCTTAATTCTTAAGAAAGCAGCATTATGATAGTTATTCTGAAAAGCCACAGTGCTACCCTTCCATATCCTCGCGCCTTTGATGTCAATGCCTACGAAATTTTTATCTCTATATATTCCTGCCAACCCTGTGGTGTACTCGCCTCTTCCGCATCCAACTTCTAATACAATAGGATTATCATTTTTAAAAAACTTCCTCCAGTTGCCTTTTATCTCCGAAAAAATTTCCTTTCCCGGTTCAATCACGTTTTCGCGCTGAGCGTTAACTTCGAATCTTATTAGTTTATGTCTTCCCACAATGAGAAATTATGAATTTTGAATGCTGAATGGTGAATTGCCTTTTTTAGCTGGGATTTTGCCGGCGCTGCCG
>JAIERY010000037.1 GCA_019746425.1 Cytophagaceae bacterium | reverse complement strand
GGGCATAAAAGCTTTCTTTATTATTGCCAATATAACCATAGAAATAAAGCATATATATATTAGTTTATTGCTTATGTGTTTTTCTTTTGAAAGAAGAAAAAACATACACAAAAACGCAAAAGGTATTATAAGCGAAGGATGTAGGAAAAGGAGAAAAATTAAGGAAATGAAAATAACTGAACCTTCTAAGACATTTAGTTTTTTAATATCATATTTCCACATCAAGAAACCAAAAAAGACAATAAGTAATATAACACCCTGAACTAATTCTGAGGGTATCCAATAAAAAACATATCGGGTTACAATAGTGCTGAGTAATACTATTGTTAATGCCATTTGGGACTTCTTAAATAAGTGCATGCATAACAAAAAGCCAACAATGATATATAAGACGAAACTTGCCGAATATAAAATAAGAATTGTTTTAAGTGAAGAATGAAGTTTTAAGCCTAATATGGGAAGCAATTGCGTGAAAAAAGTGCTGAAGCGATAATTTGGAATATAGAAATTTTTACTTTGGATAATTGTAAATATGTAACACGCTCCATCGACAGTAGTAGTTCTTTCTAAATAAAAATATACAGACAAAATCAATAAGGTACCTAATGTTGCTATTCCAATTATATATAATCTTTCAGAATGAATTTTCATAAATAATCTATGGGGTAGTGAAGATTAATAAATTATAGCCACAATGATTTAAATGAAATTCTTTTTAAAAAGTAATAGAACAATGTATCTACCGCATTTTTGATAGCTTTTTTGGAAACACTGGGAGAAGGTGCTCTATAATGTATAGGTACTTCCATGTATCTCTTTTTCCTCAACAGATATCTTATTTCTGTCTGGTAAAAATGCGCTTTAGATTTTAAAGGATAAGAAATTAACTTTTCAACGATCTCTCGGTGAAATCCCTGAAAACCGGAGGTCATATCGTGCATGGTCGTGCCAAGGAATACATTACTTAATATCGTTCCCCCTTTAGATAAAAATTTTCTATACAATGCCGAGTCCGCAGTTGATCCTCCGTTAATGAAGCGGCTGCCGAATGCACATTCATTGCCTTCATTCAATACTCTTATAAACATCGGCAGCGCTCTTGGATCATGAGATAAGCCGGCGTCCATTTCAATAATCAATGCATGTCCATTGGTATAGGCTACTTTGTATCCTTTCATATAAGCATCTACCACATTCCTGTTTTCAGGTGCAAAGACAGTTTCAAAACGTTTGTCCTGAGAAGAAAGCTGCTGGCATAATTCCAGTGTTCTGTCCTTGGATACATTGTCTACAATAAAGTAAACTTTGCCGCTTTCAAGCTTATCCAGGACTTTTTTTAACAGATCAATAAATGGGTGAAAATCATTTTCCTCATTTGCCATTGGTATGACTACCGCCCAATCATTATTCAGATACATACTAGCTGTTTTTTAATATTTTTTTACGAACGTTCATAGAAGCTTCAATGGATTTGTCCATGTTGTAATATTCCCATTCTGCAAAACGCCCTGTAAGATAAAATCCTTTCAACTCAAGCTTATTTTTTAAATGGTTTATTTTTTCTTTGGTATCCTTCTCGTGGATGACATAAGAGTTTGGCTCATAGTTATAAGCGAGAGGAGTAAGATTTCCCGGCAGCATTTTAATTTCCTCTTTCATTTCTTCAAAAGAATATTTGCCGGAAAATTCTACTACACAGGTTTTTCTTTTACTGCCCTGATTGTTCATGCTGCTGAAATTTCCTGTGTAAATGATCCTGTGTGCTTTTGTAATATCAGGGAGATAGAGCCAGGAAATATCATTGTCATCCGTCTCGCAGAAAATATTGGAAGTGCCATTTGATTTCAGATTTTTAACGCTTTGCAGGGCTTCGGTCAAATCATCGCCCATTCCCCGATAAATGGAATGAAGCTGCCGCACATCGCCGGTGAAAACTACTTTGTCAAAATGCCGGTCACCGCTCAGAATAAATCCGTCAGTTGTTTCCTGGATGGATTTGATAGGTGTATTTGTAAATATTTTTTTTAAGCCTTTGGCAATGGTGTTGATGATGAACTGAGAGCCTCCCTTTTTTGGGTAATAAAAAGTAGCATGAACCATTTCTTCTTCTTCCTTTCTCATTTTATTGTTAATGAGAATTTCCTCAATATCGGGCATAGGTAACTTCCCTTCTAACCATTCAAGAGGAATATTTCTAAGGTCGGTTTTCCAGATTTTAGCATTATAAGGCTTGAAGTAAAGATGATAAAGCTTATCGCCAAAACTGCCTTTCAGAAAATCCTCGAAATTATCATATGTTTTTTTGCCTGAAGCTTTAGATAATTCCTGAAGCTCCTCCATGATTTTCTTAAAAGATTTTTCATCCAGTTGGTAAAGGTAATTTTCAAGAGGATAGTCGATGAGTGTATTGTTCAGGAGAATTTTGGCATTTCTCTTAGCCTGCAGAAAATCTTTCTCTTTGTCAAAGTGTTTCCAGAACCATTCCGAAACTTCTTTTACTTTTGTATTGAACACGTGACCGCCGACTCTGTGAAATAAATTTCCATTGATATCCTCGCATTTGATCAATCCTCCTATTGTGGACTCTTTTTCAAAAACAGAAATATCAAAATCTTCAGCAAGCAATTTCGCTGCAGATATTCCGCTGATTCCGGCTCCGATGATGGCAATTTTTTTCACTAACTCTTTTTATAAGAATATCAAAAATAAATAAATTATTGAATAAAAGCTTATAAGTGTGCAGGCTCTGGCGCAAGCTTAAGGGTAGGTTTTCGAGGGAGAGCTGAGCTTGTGCCGATAATAGCAGCGAGAGTAATTAAATAAAGTCCTTTTTTATTAACTTACTTTTTAATTAACCGGCTATGAGTAGTAAATATAAGTTCAGGGATCAGGATAAGTTATACTTTGTCAGTTTCGGAGTTGTTTATTGGTTGGATGTTTTTATTCGGAATGAGTATCGGGAAATTATTTTAAATAGTTTGCGTCATTGTCAGGATAAAAAAGGATTGGAAATTTATGGCTGGTGTATTATGACAAGTCATATGCATATGATAATAGGCAGTCATGGAGAAAAGATGGAAGACATTATGCGTGATTTTAAGACATTTACTTCCAGAAATATTAAAGAAGCTATAAAGAATAACATTCAGGAGAGTCGGAAAGAATGGTTGCTGTGGATGATGCAAAAGGCCGGCAGACAAAACTCAAACAATAAAGATTTTCAATTCTGGCAGCAGGACAATCATCCTGTTGAATTATTCGATAATGAAATCATGCAGCAGAAATTGGATTACATACATAATAATCCGGTTGAAGCCGGTTTTTTGGAAGAGGCGGAAAAATATTTGTATAGTAGTGCCATAGATTATTCCGGGGGGAAAGGTCTGTTGGATATAAAATTCATTGAGTAGCTTTAAAAGGCACAAGCTCAGCCAACGCACAAACCTTAGAGCTTAGGGGTGAAATTCCCCTTGCCTACTTGACCATGAAATTAGCACTGAAGCTGGCGCAAGCTTAAGGGAAGGTTTTTTGAGGGGAGCTGAGCTTGTGCCGATAATAGCAGCGAGAATTGTTATTTTATAAAATAGCATTAAAAGGCACAAGCTCAGCAACCACACATGTCATCCCTTAAGCTTGCGCCAGCTTCGGAACATCTCCTGCCCGCTGCGATGGGGTTTCTTTATTGCTTCCATAAATTTTTTGTTTAAATTATCAAAGCAAAGGTAGTCACTGGCCTAACTCAGGAAAAGATGCACTTAGTCGAAGGGTTACTCTCAATCCCTTAAATGAAAGATGGAATCTTGCTTATGCTCCTGAAGATTATGATTGGTCTTCTGCAAAGTTTTATGAAACAGGAAAGGATGACTTTGGTTTTTTAACTCATTATATGGATAAATTTTAACGGAAGCAAATATTTGTACAGTAGTGCCATAGATTATTCCGGGGGGAAAGGTCTGTTGGATATAAAATTCATTGAGTAGCTTTAAAAGGCACAAGCTCAGCCAACGCACAAACCTTAGAGCTTAGGGGTGAAATTCCCCTTGCCTACTTGACCATGAAATTAGCACTGAAGCTGGCGCAAGCTTAAGGGAAGGTTTTTTGAGGGGAGCTGAGCTTGTGCCGATAATAGCAGCGAGAATTGTTATTTTATAAAATAGCATTAAAAGGCACAAGCTCAGCAACCACACATGTCATCCCTTAAGCTTGCGCCAGCTTCAGTGTTTATTTAGACATGCTTGCGCTAGTAGGGGAATGAATCAATGTTAAGATAGGCGATAGATAATTCTATCGCCTATCTAGAAATCATATTAATATCTTACGATTTTTCCTCTATAAGTCCAGGATTTACTTTTTAATTCAAAGAAATAAGTACCTGCTTTTAAATCAAGATTGGTAAAGGAATATTGATGAGATCCTTTGTCTTTGTACTCTTTATTAATGGGCATACTAACAATATTGCCCATTGCATCATAAATTAATAAGGTAATCTCGGACGACTCCTTCAGATCAAACACAAAGTTAAGACTTTCGTCTGACGGATTTGGGTAAGCATCAATACTGATTCCATTAGTACTTAAACTATTGTTTTCGGGATCGTTGCTTATTAATGTTTTTTTATAAACAGCATAGTATGGACCTGTTGATGGATTATTTGCAGGATTAAGCACTTCACCATTAGTCCACGCAGACTGAAATATACTTCCTCCGCTATTTCTATAATATACTACTCCATCATTTCTTACAACTATTGGTCCTGCTACATTGGAAGGAGATACATTGCCATTTGCTGTAGAATTATACCATCTTCCACCCCCTGTATTCCAACCATTATCATGATAATAATGTCGTAAAGTATTATTTGTTCCGAGATAATAAATAACACCCTTATTCGCATCTATCGCGATAGAGCCAATCACGTCCTGATCTTCAACATCCCAGCTTAAGGCTGTAGTATTCCATGTCCCACTGCTTACAATATAATAACAATTGTAAAGCCTATTATCTGTTGATGATCTATAATACAGTTTGGTGTTAGCTTCATCAAAAACAATGTCATCAGTAACATTTGCATTTGTATTAAGTTGCACAGGTGATTGCCATGCACCACCACTCCAGCTTACTTTGTATATATTATTATTAGTACCCCTATAATATATATCTGTTCCAGCTGCATTTATGCAAATTCCTCCTGCCACGTTTGTGGATGATGTAATTGCTGCGTACGTCCATGTTTCAGGAGTAGAACTTGTTTTGTAATAATTCCATAACTTGCCATCCGTGCCTTTATAGTATACTTTTGATAGCGAAGGGGCGGCTGTTATATATCCTGCGCAATTTGTTACTCCTGTAGTATTGGAGTTGCCATTGAGAAAGTATTTAAGACCATTAGTCGATGTCCGATACCATATCCTAGAATTATAAGCATCAGCAGTAACATCGGAATTGATATCAGTGACATTCCAATTTACGCATGATGACGAAAAGGAACTTCCATTCCACCAGTAATTCCATAGCCTACTATCTGTGCCCTTGTAAAAAATATTATTCCCACTTGTATATATAGAAAATTTACTTTGCGCTACATTGGTTACAGAAGAATTAATATTTACAGCAGTATTGTCTAAGGATGTTTTATTATTTTGTTTGTAATCCCATGTTGTGTTAGTAGTTTTTGGCTTATATACTTTAATATAATCTATAAGGAAATGATTATTAAAATTTGGCATATTCCAACTGTCAGGATAATTTAACCACAGATTTACGAACATGTCCATTCGTCTCCATTCACAACTATTTTGTGGAATTCTTACAGTTTGATTATCTGTTCTAATTTCGGGTCAGCGTTAAAAGTTGGGGAGTAATTGAAAAAAGGATAGTTTTGGGATAAAAAAATTATCGAAACAATAGA
>JAIERY010000023.1 GCA_019746425.1 Cytophagaceae bacterium | reverse complement strand
CCTGGCAATTCCTGTGCAGTACCTGGAAGAGCTTTTACTGGAAATTAAAACTTTTGTGAAGCCTAAGTCGGTTATCTTTGACCTTTCTTCTGTCAAAGTAAAGCCTATTGATCTGATGCTAAAGCATCTTCCCAAAGATGTGGAGATCATCGGAACCCATCCCTTATTCGGACCTCAAAGCGGGAAGAACGGGATTGCGGGATTGAATATTGTAATTTGTCCGGTCAGAACTAAAAAGAACGGTAATCTCAGCCGTTTCTTTTCGGAAGAGTTAAAGCTGAATGTCCTGGAGAGAACTCCGGAAAACCATGACCAGCAGATGGCCTATGTTCAGGCGCTGACTCACTTTATTGGCAGATCGATCAATGAAATGGATATTCCCGATGTGGAGCAAAAAACTCCTGCGTACCAGTACCTGCTGGACATTAAAAGAAATCTGGGACGTGATTCCATGGATCTGTTTTTAACTATTGAGCTGGAGAATCCTTACGCGAAAGAGGTGAGGGAGAATTTTATAAAGGAGCTGACGAAGCTGAATGATAGGTTGGAGGAGTTAGGGGGTAAGAAATAATAATTAGTTCATAGACGACAGACCACGGTCCACAGTCCACCGCCGATCTTAATTTAGAGATTTTCTTAATGCCTTAGTCATTACCGTTATTAATTCCGTTTCTTTATAAATTATATTGAAGTTTTCTTCACTGATGATTCCTCTTTTTCTCCCTATGTGTAAACAGGAAACTACCTCTGCATTTGATCGGATTGCATATCCGAGAAATTTCTGAAACTCAGGATTAGTTTGCCCTGTAGATCCTTCCGCAATATTCAATGCAATGGAATCAGCAGCACGTTTTATCTGACTGCTTAAAACATAGGTTTCGTCTTTAGGAAAGTCCTTGGTTAGATTATGTACCTTTTCAGTCAGGTCAATAGCTTTCTGCCAAACCTGAAGCTTTTCAAATTTAAATCCCATATAGCTGGTTTGGATTTCTGTGGACTGTGGTCTATAGACCGAGGACTTCCTTCCTACTTTCTCTTCTCTATCGGCACGTAGTCTCTCTTGTTAGATCCTACATAAACCTGTCTTGGTCTTCCGATAGGTTCTCCGGCTTCTCTCATTTCTTTCCATTGGGCGATCCAGCCCGGAAGTCTTCCGAGGGCGAACATTACAGTGAATAGTTCTGGTTTTAGTCCGAGGGCTTTGTATATGATACCAGAATAGAAGTCAACGTTTGGATAAAGTTTTCTTTCAATGAAGTAAGGATCTTTCAGAGCAGTTTCTTCCAGGTTCTTCGCGATGTCTAATACAGGATCTTTTACTCCCAGCTTGCTTAGTATAGAGTCACATGCCTTCTTGATGATCTTGGCTCTTGGGTCGAAGTTTTTATAAACTCTGTGTCCGAATCCCATAAGACGGAAAGAGTCATTTTTATCTTTGGCTTTGTTTACAAATTTCTGTACATCTCCGCCGTCTTTTTTAATCTGCTCCAGCATTTCGATCACTTCCTGGTTTGCCCCTCCGTGAAGAGGTCCCCACAAGGCATTGATACCAGCCGCTACGGAAGAATAAAGGCTGGCATGAGCCGATCCTACAATCCTTACAGTAGAAGTAGAGCAGTTCTGCTCATGGTCTGCATGCAGAATAAGCAATACATTAAGCGCTTCTGCTACAAGAGGATCTACTTTGTATTCCTGGTTAGGCATTCCAAACATCATATACAGGAAGTTGGAGCAGTAATCGAGGTCATTCTTAGGATACATCAAAGGCTGACCTTTTGAATTTTTATATGACCAGGCAGCGATGGTTGGCATTTTGGCCAACAGTCTTACGATGGTAAGGTCCAGTTCATCGTCACCGGCAGTATCATCAATTGATCCGGGATAAAAAGCAGTTAATGAGCTCACCAGGGAAGATAAAACTCCCATTGGGTGTGCGCTGGATGGAAAACCATCAAATATTTTTTTGAAATCTTCGTGAAGGTTGGTGTGCTTGGTTATTCTTTCGCTGAAAGTTGAAAGTTGTTCTTTTGTCGGGAGCTCTTTGTAGATCAGGAGGTAAGCTACTTCCAGGAAGTTTGACTTCTCTGCCAGCTGTTCGATAGGGTATCCTCTGTAGTGAAGTATTCCCAGTTCTCCGTCCAGGAATGTGATAGAGCTCTGAGTAGCTCCTGTATTTTTATAGCCAGTATCCAGGGTGATGTAACCGGATTGTGCTCTCAGGTTAGAGATATCAATAGCTTTTTCGCCTTCTGAGCCTTCCACAACAGGAAACTTGTAGCTTTTTCCATCAAGAATGATTTCTGCTTCTTTTGACATTGAGATAAAAATTTAACCGTGATTAATTCTTTTAATAATTATTAAGTGGAGATTTGATGGCTAAAATAATTAAAAATTGATTTTTACCAAAAGACAGGGGTAATAAAAATAAGGAAAATAAGCATTCTTAATGCCCATAAAACATGCAAAGGCATCAAGATTCTTAGTGACTTTGCATGTTTGTGCCCGTTAATCAGGGGGATAATAAAAGAAAAACCGCAGATTGCTCTGCGGTTGCTTCTTATTCATTTGCTTTCATTTCTTTTCTTACAAGCCTTTTCTCTTTGGCATTCAGTCTTCTTTCTTTTTTATCAAGCCTGATATCCTGCTTCAGTTTTTTATCTTTCTTTTTAAGCTCTTTTTCTTTTTTATTAAGCTGTTTCTTTCTGGCCTTCAATGCTTTTTCCTCGTCATCAGGTTTTTTCAGAGCTTCAACAGAAGAAGTGGTTGAATTTAAGCTCGTGGCTGCTTTCACTGTAACAGTAGAAAAACTGATTACAGCTGCGCTGATTAATACAAATAATTTCTTCATGGATATTTATTTTTGTTTTCGAATGAAGGTAAAACCAGAACTCGGATTTATAAGTTCCGTAGAGAGATTAATAAGGATGGAATGTGCCGGTGAATAGCTTTTATGGGATAAAACTGGTCTTTTTCTCTCTTTTTCACGAAAAAAATTATAATTTTATCAGGTTTAAAGCTCATTTATTCATTTGAGCATAGTTTTTGAAATACCCGGATCTAAAGTAACCCTATAAACACATGGCTCTCACAAGAAAAATTTCTCTCTGTATATTATTTTTTAATCTTTTGACTTTCTCAGTCTGTATATCCTACGGACAGGATAAAGAATTTAAAAAGCTTAATTCTGATGCTCAGGATTATTTTGATGCAGAAGCAATTGATGAAGCTTTAAAATTATATCTTCAGGCAGATAAAATAAAGCCGAAAGATCCGCATGTTACCTATATGATAGGTATATGTTATCATCTGCAAGGACATGGTTTGCTGGCTTTACCTTTCCTGGAAACCTCTAAAAAAGCAGGTAATGAAAGTTTAGGGGTAAAATATTATCTCGGCTTATCATATCATCTTGCTCACAGATTTGATGAAAGTATAGCTTTGCTCCAGGAGTTTGTTTCAAAAGCTGATCCTGAACAAGAAGAAATGCTGGAAACCGCAAAAAGGACAATACAATATTGTAAGCACGGGAAAGAACTGGTTAAAAATCCGGTGAAAGTTAAAATTAAAAATTTAGGACCGAGCATAAATTCTAAATACAGAGATTATGTACCAGGAATATCTGCCGATGAAACAGTGCTGATTTTTACATCCCGAAGAGACAATACTACAGGAGGAGGAGTTGATCCTCAGGATGGTCTTTATTATGAAGATGTATATATATCTACAAAAGCAGATACCACATGGTCTCCGGCAATTAAAATGCCTATTGGTATAAATACAGAAGGACATGATGGTTGTGTGGGAATTTCTCCCGATGGACAGGAAATGTATATTTATAGAGATATTAAAAAAGAAAAGAACGGAGGCGATCTTTATTTAAGCGATCTTAAAGGAGATGTGTGGTCCTTGCCTGTAAATATGGGCAGTAGTATTAATTCAAAATACAAAGAACCAAGTGGAAGTATAACCGCTGACGAAAAAGTTTTTTTCTTTTCAAGTGATAGGGAAGGTGGACTAGGAGGAATGGATATTTACATGGTTAAAAAACAAGTTGATGGAAAATGGGGTAAGCCAATTCTTTTAGGTCCTGAAATTAATACTTCAGGTCATGAAGATGGACCTTTTATACATGCAGATGGTAAAACGCTGTACTTTAGTTCCACTAGTCATAATTCAATGGGAGGATACGATATCTTTAGTTGTATTATCAATACAGAGACAGGCCAGCTAGTAGAAAAGCCTAAAAATATTGGTTATCCTATTAATACTGCTGACGATGACATATTTTTTGTTTGGTCTGCTGATAATAAGAGGGCTTATTTTTCTTCTTACCGCGAAGGCGGATATGGAGATAATGATTTGTATGTTTTAGAAAGGGATGAAGCAAATTCTGCATTGGTGGTTTTAAAGGGTACAATTAAAAGTTGTGATGAAGATAAAGCAATCGCAGCTACCATTAAAGTAACAGATAACGCTACTTCTAAAATTGTTGGCGTGTTCAACTCTAACAGTGCGACGGGAAAATATACGGTTATTTTACCTGCAGGAAAGAATTATGGTATTGCCATAGAAGCTCCTAGCTATCTGTTTTATTCCAAGAACATCGACGTTCCTTTGCTTAACCATTACCTGGAAATAAAAGACTCTGTTTGCCTGGAGAGAATAAAAATCGGCACGCATATAGTATTAAGAAACATTTTCTTTGATGTGAACAAGGCAACCTTGAGGCCTGAATCAGAGGCAGAGCTTGAAAGGCTTGCAGACATTCTTATTAAAAACCCGACCATCAAAATTCAGATCGCTGGACATACCGACAGTGACGGTAATGATGACTATAATATGAAGTTGTCTGATGCCAGGGCTCACGCTGTTGTAACTTATCTGATAGATAAAAAAGGAATAGGTAAAGAGAGGCTGACATGGAAAGGATATGGTGAAACAAAACCGGTAGCTCCAAATGATACGCCGGAAAATAAACAGCTCAACAGAAGAACTGAGTTTGAGATTGTCAGCAAGTAGGATCTCTGATTATACAGATTAAATGATTATTATGATTAAGAGGTTGACTATGTCAACCTCTGTTTTTAATAAAGATATGAGATTGTTATTTTTATTATGTTTTTGTTTTATCTCTATGCATGGCAATGCTCAGGAAAAATATTTCTTTCTGAGCAAAGAATATATTTTTGATACTCTGTATGAAGGAGAGGTATCGAATTCTGTTTTTATTCTTAAGAATGAAAGTCAGGATACCTTGTACTTCCATGACGTAAGATCTTCCTGTGGTTGTCTAACTCCATTTTATTCCCGTGAAGGGATACTGCCAGGTAAATGCAGTATGGTAGGCGGTCATTTTCTTAGTAAGGACAGGCCCGGTACTTTTTCAAAATCGATCACTGTTATTATAGGGAAAAAAGTTTCAGGAGAAATGATTCAGGTAGGAGAGGCACACCACTTAATTTTAAAAGGTTTTGTAAGCAGCGATCAGCGACCTGAGGCAAGCATTAAGTTTAATAGCATGAATCTTTATGCCGGAAAAATTTCTCAGGATAAAGTAGTGTACTACAGAATTCCATTTAAAAACTCTGGCGAGCATGGATTGAAAATTTCTGAAGTAGATAATAAAGGAGCAAACATTGATTACACCTATGGGCGGGAGTATATTTCCTGCAGCACCGGGCAAAGACCTTTTGTGGGAAATGATGAAGTGATCAGGGCAGGAGAAGAGGGAGTTATTATTTTAAAGCTTCAAAAGAAAGAAACTACAGAAGAGGGAAAATATGAAGTGTATATAGATGTGAAGGGGAATTTTAAGACAAAGACTTTGAAAGTGGTTCTGGAGTTTGAGTGATAATTTCTATTTTAGTGTTAATTGTCATCCAGAAGGGATCTTGTCAGTTAA
>JAIERY010000046.1 GCA_019746425.1 Cytophagaceae bacterium | reverse complement strand
TAGCAAGTAGATTGGATTTAATATTTTGAGGATCAAATAATTGAATTAACTAACTACATGGACGGCTTTAATTGTGGTCGTCAGTAGGTGGCCTGTCTGGGGACAGGCCACGGAAATGGTGTAATAGATCAGAAAATAGATTACATTCATAATAATCCTGTCGAAGCAGGAATAGTAATCAATGCAGAAAGTTATGTTTACAGCAGTGCGAATATTTTTTCAGAGATTAAAGTGTTAGAAATGTGAACAGGCTGGAAGCCTTTGAAAAAATAAAAAGTCACTCGGATGGAGCCGAGCGACTGCAGAATTTTATATAAATACTTTCATAAGAAAATACATTCTGCCAATATCTAACGGGTTTCCTTCTGAATGACATGGTAAAACGCTGGCAGAAATATTTTGCAATCAGAGCTTCCTAAAATATTGAAATGATCTGCCAATGTCTGACAAGGTTCCTCCTGAATGACAGCAATAGCCCGACAGACAGAGACATAAGACAGAAAACCCATCTGGCGAACGTCCTCATTCATGCCCTAAGATGACTCTGAGAGGAATAGATTTACACTCTGTATCTCCCCTAAAGGGAGAAGTTAAAATATATTGAAATATCACTGCTTAATCACCTTAATCGTCTCATTCACTTTATCGCCTGAAATGATCTTCATAAAGTAAACTCCTACAGGCAGACCTGAGAGGTCCATTTGTATTTCAGAATTGCTGGAAAGCGACACTTCTACTTCTTTCAATACTTCTCCTACACTATTATATATCCGTACTGAAACTTTTTCGGGCTGCTCAGTGGTGAAGTTCACCATCAGCTTGTCTGCGAAAGGATTAGGGTAAGCAGATGCCGAGATCTTATCCTGGCTCCATTCTGCTCCCGACATAATCACTTTTTTGGAATTACATCTGTTGTTGAGGCAAATAATTTCCATTCCGCTGATAGAAGGATTGTGTTTTATTTTAATCAGGTTAATATCCAGCGTTCCATCGCTTGTCGTTCTGAAAGATTTCATGATTCCTTTATTTTTTCCTGCTTCGGCAACGATATCAAATTCTGAAAGGGTGACGGTATTTTCAATGGCAACATCAAATATCCTCTTATTGGTTTCCTCAAAATAAGTTTCTGCAAAATACAGACGCACCTCTACCTCACCGCCTTCATCCACCGGCAAGTTCCATGATAAAGAATCTTTCTCTGTAGATCTTTCAGAAGTAAATATCTCTTCAGGTGTCTTTCCATTGAGAGATGGATCGAGTGTAACGGTTTCTGAATTTCTAATGATGATGGTTTTATTCTTATAAACATAATTTGAATCTGACTGCCATATACCCGCCGGAGAATACAAAGTAGGTCCGCCAAGATTTATTCTATACAATACTTCTTCCTTATTTTTACTTTCAGAAAT
This sequence comes from Cytophagaceae bacterium, assembly GCA_019746425.1. Taxonomy (GTDB): domain Bacteria; phylum Bacteroidota; class Bacteroidia; order Cytophagales; family Cytophagaceae; genus JAIERY01. The sequence continues at coordinate 4,487 of JAIERY010000046.1, read as the reverse complement.
ATTTGCAGCTAAACGGGCATGGGAATTATTTCCATTCCATTCGAGATTTACAATTTTATTATCACCCGTCCCCCTGAAGGAAGTCCAGCTGAAACCAGCAGCTTCTACATTACTAAAATTCTGATCGCTGTTTACTTTAAGTGTCAGGGCATACTTTAACAAATCCGGAGATACATCTGTAGTATCAAAATAAATTTCCAGCCTGTTTCCCTTGAGCTGCGTAGTATACCTGATATTATTTCTTACAGCAAGGTATTCATACACATCTTCCAGTGGAGCCATCCAGATATTGTCTTTTCCGCTTTTGCCATATTTCTTTTCTATGTATTTCATGTAGTATTCAAAAGTAGAAAAGATAAGACTTCCTCCTGAGGAAGTTTCACTTACTTTATGCGTAAAATCGTTATACCAGAAGTGACTACCGTTTATACTATTGGCAGCGACCTGATCTATAGAAGCTGCAATATTGGAAGTATCATTCTTCCCATCATTTATAAATTTTCTATTTAATTTAAAATTATTCAGATTGATTACGCCATCGACTTTCAAACCTCCATTAGCGCCCGGGTAATTCCCTGACTGATTATATACTGCTACCATACCATTATTAAAAGCAGATACTTCATAATTGATATCGCCTGACGGAATGATAAAATGTTTCAGATCAAGTCCGGTCTTTTCCTGTAATATCCTTTTATTATCATTGATCTGAAAATTATAATCTGTTTCGCTGCCCGTCTGATGCGTAAGGCTATGATTAAAAATATTCCAGTTTTTATTCTTTAAATAATTCAGCTGATCCCAGGTCAGGTAGCCAGGAGTATTGATGTGCGGATCTACGCCTGATGCGTTTTTACTATTCCATGCAAGGCCTGCACGGAAGGGAAGACTATTCCCGCAACCATCGGTATAGGACAATCCCGGGTAAGTAGTATTATTGAAAGAAATATACCCGCCGCTGAATAATGGATACGCATGCGTATATGCATCTTCCTTACCATCGTCTAAGGTAAAACTATATGCAAAATCTTTATCGTATTTTAAGGTAGCATTGGTAACAGCATAATTCTGAGGCACCTGATCAAATACAATTACTAAGCGCATACCTTCATATACTGCATCGCTTACCGACATGGATACAGGACTCGAAATTTCTTCTGTGCCGTCACTGAAAACTGCTTTGGCCGTGAGGTTATAATTGCCCTGTGCAGGGTATTTCCATATATAAGAATAAGGTGCGGAAAGATCTGAACCTAATAAAATATTATTATGATAAAATGAAACCTGGTTCACTGTTCGTGAAACACCATTCACCAAAGAAGCCAATAATTGTCCGCCTCCACCAACACCATCATGTTTGTTATCTGTCTTGCCGTTTCCAAACCATATAAATGGAGAAGCGCCTCCTGTGAATGTAATTGATTGCAGATGCACTTCAAATACTCCAGCCCCCGCACTGTAAGGGAATTCTATAAAAGTGAGCTGTGAAAAATTAATTCCTGAATTGAAAGCGCTCAAAGGGATTTTAATTTTAACATATCCGTTGGCTGCAGCTTCAGCGCTGCTTATATAATTTCCAATTACTACAGGCGTAGCAGTGTTTCCCTGCGGACGGATCTGGATTTTATTCCAGTTAATATTTTGTGTTACTGATTTTAAAATAATTTCTACTGTATTGTTTCCACCTGCTGTTACATTATTAGTAGGATTAAAAATATTTGTAGCGCTATAGCCTATTTTCAGTTTTCTGAAATTTCCATCCGGGCAATTTACTTTTAAGTAAGCAGAAGATGTGCCGGCATTTACACTGGCTTCAATACTCACCGAGTCACCTAGTGTAAATAGCTCACCGTCTGTCGGACGAGTGATAAATACCAATGAACTTCCTGCTACACCTTTCCCGCTGAGAGAAACTTTTAATGTATCAGTCAGGTCAGGAGAGTATGCTTTCAACAAGGCATTTTTATCACCGGCGCCTGCAGGCTTAAAAATAATATTGATGATTTTACTTGCTCCCGGAGAAATTACAGCCTGACTGTTAAAATCGTGTGTAAAATCAGAAGCATTTTGTCCTTCGATATTTACCTGCTTTAAAGTGAGTGAAGTGCTTCCTGTATTTTTAACTGTGACTGCTTTTGTACCGGAAGTATTGACTACCTGTGTTCCAAATGCTAAAGAGACAGGAGTAATTTCTGCTGTGGCGGCAGTACTCTTTTTATATATAGCTATACCGTTCACCAAAGGATTTTGTATTTCATGAATGAAATAAATATGAATGAATCCATCTTTGACATAAACTTCATAACTTTTCTTAATCGCGTTTTTAAAACCTGCCTCCGCCACGATATCGAAATTATCCGACCGTATCGTGTCTTCTATCATAATATCGAATACCCTTTTACCGGGCACATTATGTGCAGCATAGGTTTCTGTAAAATACAAATCCACTTTGTGCCAGCCGGTTTCCGCAGGAAATTTCCACAGCATTTCCTGTGAAAGCGAATTTCCTTTCGTTCCCCCGTCCCAACGGTAAGAATTAAAAATTCCATTGGGAGCATCTGTAGTATTGCTTCCTGTATATGTTGCCACACTGGTTTTATTAAAAGTCCCGCTGTAATTACTATAAGATGAAGGAATTGTCTGAGAATCTTCCTGCCAGTTATTTTCAGCGCTTACCAGAGCTGTCCCTCCTGCATTAATAAAAAACAAAGGCATCCAGGCAGAGGGAGATGGCGGAGGCGCAGAAGCAGTATTTGCTTTTAAAGTAATTACAGCGCTGTCTCCTTTTCCGGAATGTATGATTACCAGTTGCGCTGTAGCCGAAGTATTATTTACAGGGTTGAATGTAACACCAATCGTAGAATTTTTTCCGGGCGCAAGAAAAAATGGAAATGAAGATAATGATTGAAGCACGAATAAATTACCGGGATTGTTTTTCAGTTTTATATTACTGATCATGATCCCCTGGTTTCCATCTGTATTTTTAATAATGACTCCATCGGACTTATTATTACCGACCGCGACTGTGCCTAAATCTTTTATGGCAGGAGCTTCCAGCCCGGATCTTACCAAAGCTACTCCCGTAGGAGGCAATTTTACGGTAAGGAAAAATTCTTCTACCGTAGTTAGTTCGCTGGCAGCCGAACCACCTCTTCCAGAGCTTCCTCCCGTAATATAAATGCCTCCGTTATTTACTATGGCCTGTGTAGCATGCCGCCCATTATTCAAAGTATCCAGCGTACGCCATTGCCCTGTAAAAATATTTAAAGCTTCGGTTTCATTATGCGCTTTCAGATGTGCCATGCTCTCTCCTCCTATCACAATCACTTCATCGTTGAGAGGAACAGCAGCGGTACCCGCCCGCATGGTAGGAATATTATTCGGATTGGTCGCCCAGCTATTTGTGGCAAAATCGTAAATGTCTACTTCGGGCACAGTAAGGTTAAAAACCTGCCCGGTGGCACCGGAAGACCTTCTTCCCCCTGCCAGGTAAAGCTTATTTCCATTCACTACAGCATTGAAATGATCTCTTGAATGAGGAGCATCAGGCAAAATCTTCCATTCATTCGTAGCCGGATTGTATTCATCAAACCATGGTACAAAACCAGATTGATGACCATTGGTAATTCCGCTGGCGATATAAATTTTATCATTATAAACTACTACGCCCGCAGAGCCTCTTCTTCTTTCCGGAGGAATGGATCTTCCCTTCATCCATTTATCTGCTGCCGGATCATAAATATAAATATCAGGAACAGGGGTTTCGTTGGGATATCCTCCTGTGAATGCACAGATTACATAAATGAGGTTGTCAAAGCTTACAGCCTGAAAGTGGTTGAGCTCTATAGGCGTTTTCGATTTTAGCTTCCAGGTTTTGGCAAGGGGATCGTATTCGCTTACATTTTTTACTCCTCGTCCGCCAAGCAAATAAAATTTATCTCCACATTGCACAAACCCATTTTCGTGACGACCCTCAGGAAGAGATCCGTCGGAAGAAGCAATAAAGTTCCATTCTCCTTTTACTTTGAATGGATCTGTTTTAACTTCTATAAGATCCCAGGTAGCATTGAATGTCCCGGCATTTCTTGAAGTAGAAATAATTCCTACTGCCAGAGCTGAAGAACCTTGTATACACTGAAGCAGCGGACCGCTGAGGTTAAGGGCATTCCCAATTGTAAGCAATGTACCTCCATCAAGCGCTGCTTTAATTTCTGCCTTGCCTGCCGACGGGTCGACACTGATTATTAACTCCGCAGTGGAAGCCGGTATACCGCTTATGTTATACTGACTGTAAGTAACTACTCCCTGATTTTCCAATAAGACTTCGATACCACCTTGTCCGTTGTTGGCATTCAATACCACTTTAAGATAATTATCCTGATCGCCATTGCCTATATAAATTCCCTGTGATTGAAAATTTGCAGGAGCTGTTCCGTTAAAAAAAGCTCCAAGCATTACCCCTCTTACCATAAAAGGTGCCTTACTGG
>JAIERY010000240.1 GCA_019746425.1 Cytophagaceae bacterium | reverse complement strand
CTTTCTCATTTTTCACTAGTTTAAAGTTATACAATTAATCCTTAACTAGTGGTTCAATTTTAGGGGAGTATTATAGATATAGCTCCGTACTTATTCTGTTTGGCTATACTTTCCCATTTCTCCAAAGGCCAGGGTTTTATAGGTTGGGCTGTTAAAATAATTTTTTCGGGGGCATTCTTTTTATCAAGCTTATCCTCTTTCAATAAAGTATATCTCTCAATTATGAATCCATCTTTGTTGCTTAGTTTCCAACCTAATGGAGTGTTTACACCCCATCTTAATACAATGGAATCGCCAAATGATCTGGCCATAACTTTAACAGATGGTTTTATTTCATTGGTTTGACATAATAGTTTGAAAGGAAGCAATAAAATCATGAGAAAGCTATAAAGCATTCTAGCATTAATAAATAAACTTTTGTTTTTTATTAGTAAACCCATTTTCCTGAAAAATAAATATTATATTTATTGTTAAAGCTATTGCCAAAAAGTGTAGTTGGTAAATCGTAATGCTGATTACAAGAATTTTTAAAGGGATAATCATAAAAAGTAGTTATAAGACTATCCGGTTCAGGAGAACGCTTTATTAAAAGTTCTGTTTTAAAAAATTCGTTAGAAATTGAAATAAAAGGTAACGGTGTTGGGAAATAATAATTATCATACATAGACACTAAAACACCTCCTTCAGTTTGTCCATTCCTGGAAGAATTGGTAGTATCAGCATAAGGCCGATAGTCATGAATTAAATTATTAGAGGCATCGTAAATTTTAAAATAATAATTTTGCATTGTTTCTTCTGTTGTGGGATAAGCCACATTGAATTGGATTTTTTCAACCGCTAATCCGGTCGGTTTTTCTTTAACTTTATATTCCTTCTCAAAGAATTTGTTTTCAGACCCGCTCGTTACAGTAAACTTTACAATAAATGTATCTGCTATGGAATAAAAGTGGGTCGGCTCTTTGAGGCTGGAAGTAGTACCATCACCAAATTCCCAAAAATAAGTGCAACCATCGCAAGAATTAATATTTGCAGAAAATTTATAGCTGCAATCTTTATTTAATCCAGAAGTGTAAATTCCACCCGTATCATATATATATAAATCTAGTATTTGGATAAAAGATAAACTACTAGGCTCGTTTTGTTCTTCATCCTTCTTACAAGAATATATAAGGGCCAGCAATACAACCATTAATAAAATTTGTCTTAACGCTTTGATTATTTTCATACTAAGGATTTTTAATTGTGATTTTATAAACAGAACTTATTTGATTTGTTCCCGGCAATACATAACTCAACTCTACTTCATACCTGCCGGATGTAACGGCACTGAAAGGAGTAGTTACAATGTATGCAAGATTTCCCGAAGCCCGATAATTGCCTGTTAAGATTGCCGCAGCCTTTTGAGTGAGCTCATAATAATCCTTATACATATAGAAAGGAAGATTATAAACTATCTGAGAGTACGGAGTTATCGGAGAAGGTGAGTTACTACTCACTTCATTTTCAGTCAGTATTTTATCATCAGGCGATTGTCTTATTAATACAGCCTTTACAGGCGGCAAGCCCAAGTCGTTTATATTTCTCCATGTAACAGCAATGTTCCCATTCAGAGGATAGTTCTTATAAAGCAAGGGATACATTTTATTATTGTACCAGCTATTATTCAATAAGGCTTTATATCCTATCATAGGTTTCATACCCATTGTTCCGGAAATATCAAACTTATCAAACATTTCCGAACCGCTGAAATTACTTCCAAGTTCATGCACCCCTAAGTATTCCAGGACAGGAAATGACCAGTCTTCGGTCTTTTCAATGGCAGACATTTTTTCAATGAATGTATTGAATTTACTAGTTCTAAAACTTGCGCTGTAAAACACTTTTTCTTGCAGCGCTTCATAATTTCCATCTATCTCTTTGCTTGTAATTACAGCCGATCCATCATCAGTCAGGTTCTTTTCTGTATTCTTCACATTGGCATCTACGGTTGCATTATCGCCTGCCGGAATATTGACCAATTCAAACTCGTAAATCTTATCGCTCTGTAAGGTTTGAGGAATAGAGAAGCTTACAGTATTATCAGAAGAATTGTATGTTATATCTGTCTCAATTTTCGATTTATCATCCTGCTTTATAAATCTTCCTTTCCTCAGCCATTGGGCATCTGCTTTAAATAAATCATCCTGTCCTTTTTTCAGCTTTATATATCCTTGCGGTGATTCTGCTTTCAGGAAATTAAACTGATTTATTATAGGGTAGCTGTATTGAACATTGGATAAAGGTATATTATCAGGCGCTGTTCCGGTGGTAAATGAAGCCTCCGAAATTTCTTCTACCTGTTTGTTATCTACCATTACTGGCCTCCATGCTCCATCTATTCTTTCTTCAAAATAAACTTTTACAGATACTTTGATAGTGGATTTTCCCGGCAATATGTCCGTAGAATTAAATGCTACTACGCCCATTGATTCATTCCAATCTAACGTTCCCGGTAGTTCATTAGAGCCGTTCAACAATTTGAAGTGCGCCAGTTTTACTCTGAAAGCTTTTACTTGCCCATCTAAATCTTCCAGTTCAAAGGATTTTTCAATAGGAAGATTCATGGCAGCTTGCGGATTGTTAAATACATTGATTTCACTTTCTCCTGGTTTGGGTGAAACTTCTGCAATTACTTTCATTCCGCTTACTACGCTTGCTCCTCCCACGATCTGGCATTGTTCTCCGACAGTAACCTGGAATGTACAATTACCTTTTAATAAACCTCCAAGTATGGAATAATATCCTCCCACTGTTCCTTTCAAAAAGGTAGGATTAGGAAGCTTGGCTTGTAATACTGCTGCTGCTCCTATTTCTAAGATTTTAAATTCTCCTTTAACAAAAACCAGATCTGCTTTTATTCCTACTTCCCCTTGAAAATAGCCGTATGCCTGACCGGAGGCATACCAACCTTTTAATCCTAATGGCCCACGTCCTGCACATTGTACATCGGCTCCATAATTTTTTAGCATAATGTCAAATCCCATACCTGCCTGAAACTGTCCGTAGAAGATCAGGAATTGTTTCTTCCCTGTATTTACATCTAAAGATGCTCCAAAACAAAATCCGCTACCATTTCCTAACGCATTTTCATCACGCATGAAATTCAGGTTAATTCCTCCAAGTATATCTGAAACATTCTGCGGTGGCGGCGGCATTCCGGGGATATTGGTTCCTACCATAAAGTAAGCTCTTGCCTGGAACATGCCTAAAAAGTCAAGTCCAAGTCTTGTATCGGGTGTTCCTACATTAATATACCAATCACTTTTATCGAAGTGCAATACTGCGCCTCCTGCAAGATTATTGGCGTTTGCACCTTTTATTGCCCCTGCCACGTTCACATACACATCAAAATTGCCATGCAATACCTCATTGACGAAATCCATTGATATACTTACATCTGCTTTTACAGGTACGTTGGCTTTCCGGTCTGAAATGCTGGTCATAAAATATCCAGTTCCATTAAAGGCTATGTAGTTAACTCCTTTGGAATTATTGAAAGCAATTTCAAAAGTAGCATCTGCATTAAAGGCTTGTGCGCGTGGGTATGTTCCGGCAATTACGGTAGCTTTTAATCCCAAGAATGTTTTTTCATCCGGCACATACATTACTCCTGATGGAGGCGGTTGAATATTTTCCACTTGTGAAACTGTAGTTGGAGGACGTTCAACTGAACCGTTAACAGGTGCATTGTCCACTACTACATTATTCAAATCACTTCGCTTCATGTGATGGTATAGTCCGCCGCCGAATCCATACAAACCGAATCCGGGGGCAATCGGAGTTCCGCCTGGGATTTGGAGAAGGGCATCTACATACCAGTATTTGAAGCTGTTTACATTTCCGAATTGTGCGCTAGCGGAAACTTTTAATCCGGGATCGAACTCTGCATTCACATATCCCCTGAAACCGCTTCCAAAGGTTGCATCTTTACGGTAGATGTTTAATTCTCCCCGTATCTTATAAGCTGCTCCGCTTACATCTATTTTTACCCTGTCAAGCTCCAGGTGATCGTATTTCCATTTTTGCCTTCCGCTTTCAGTTTCTGTTTTCCCGAATGCGGTAATGCCTGTCTCTCCTGAAAAACCTCCGTCAGAAGCATTCATTAAGTGAATGGATAAACCCAAATGAAATCCTACCTCTTCTTCGGTTCTTCTCACAATACCAATCTCTTTAATGGTAAAGCTGAACCCTGCCATTTCATTATTGCGGGATTCTATAGTGAAAACGCCTGGGAGAATATGAGGCTTTGCAGATTGTACAATCAGGTTCTCAAAGATAATTCCCTTGAATTCTCCTTTGTCTCCGCCATTGCCTAAGTCAGGGGTAAGAGAAATATCTCCGTTAAGAATCGCTCTTGGCCTGAATTTTTTATCGGTATAGGCTATTTCAAATACGGTAGTAGGGTACAGATTCATAGTAGCTCCCCATAAAGGAACGTCTATAGTTTCTGTACTCCTGACACTTAAAAAATAGTTGTCTCCACTTTCTATTATGGCGGTATATTCAAGCTTGGTATCTTCTTTGGCAATAGGCACATTGATCTTTCCTTTAAAGCCTGCGCCTGTTAATCTGTTACAGGTAATGCCGATGGATATTTCTTCTACGGAAAAAGGCCAGCCACTCATGTTTCCTTCTTCAAAAGGAATTATATTTTTTCCTGTGATCCATCCGCTAAAACCCATGTTATCAATGAGGACATTGTTCGCCTGTATCTCTTTTCTCGGTTTTCCATCACTGAATTGATTGGGTAGTTTAACAGAAAGCTGCTTTAAGAAAAAGCCTCTCCATAAATTCGCGTTTCCTTCTTCCAACTGTGGTGACTTATAATCTCTTGGGAATACTAATGATAATGGATTGTTTACATCGCTTTGATCTACATAGGCATCCTGCACATAAAAACCGAACCCTTTTAATGTCGGAACTTGGAACGGCGTAATACTTACTTTAGCGATCATATCACCCCAACTGCTCATTTGGGTTTCAAATTGTGCTTTTACTCTGTATGGCTCTGGTGCTTCGGAACCATCAGGCATTTCCGGTATCAAAAAATCCCGGCAGAACTCAAATTCGCCTTGTACTCCCATTCCTTCAAATCCTTTACAACTAAACTCTACATAAGTTTTCTTCTCTGTCCCTTTCAGCGTAAGTTTTAATTTATTGCTTATTCTTATTGGCAAATCTGATGCTAAATGAAGTCTTGCAATGCTTACGCCTTCTATTCCTCCTGCGTTGATTTTTACTTTAGTTCCTGAAAAGGCAATGGATTGATCTGTGCCGGGAACATCGAGTACTGCGGTAGCGGACATAAAAGAGCTGTCAGGTGAAAGCACCAGGTCTTCAATTCCTACTATGTATTGTTGTCCTGCTATTTCTTTTACAATGCCTATTGGGAGATCAGTAGAAGAACCCAAATCAACATTATCTACTGTTCTTCCTTCTTCAACGATTGCTGAATGGACAAGATGAGCGTTGTTGTACTCATTTTGTGCAAAGGATAAATTCAGGCTTAGAAGAAATAATATGGTGAAAAGATATTTCATGATTTCATATATTCACTTTGAAAGTTTTGTATTGCTATAAAAAATAATTGTTTATTCTTTAATGCCTGATATTTTCTCTGCAAAATTAATCAATGCTTTATCTAAAGCCTGTGAACATAGAGTTTCCAATTCATCTTCGCTGAACATTCGTGAATATAAAAATCTTAATTTGTCATTTGATTTTCCACTACAATTTAGCTTATAGCTTTTTTTGCCATCTTTGTTAGTTCTACTTTAACACATTTAATGTTTTGATAATCAATAATAGTATAATATTTTTGTGTTATCAAAACAAGAC
>JAIERY010000062.1 GCA_019746425.1 Cytophagaceae bacterium | reverse complement strand
CGATTTTAAAGTATCGTACTGTTCCTTTACAGGATCAAAATAAATAAAATGAAAGTAATCTGACAAACGGAATACTCCCGGCTCTTTAGGGATGATTTTATAAGAGAATATTTTTGCCGTGATAAAATTCCCGCTCTTTTTTATATAATCCTGTTTAACATGAGGAGCATAAAAATCAAAAAAATCATTTTCGCTTGTCTGGGGTGCCATCACCACGGACATATTGCCGCTGCCTGTAATCATGAAATCATAATTAAAGCTTTTGCCTGTTTTCAAAACATTGGTGGAAACTCTGTCATTCAGCTGAAAATTTCCGACCGGAACCATATCGCTCAGAGGGTGGTCGGGAAGTTTTTTTACTTTAATGATAACCGGAAAAGATTTCAGTGTAAGCTCTTTATTTTTCCAGTATACAACCCTTTTGGATTCTGAGGTATAATATCTGACAAGAGAAAAACTGACTGCCGGAAATATGACGTCTCCTGCCTGTATAGGGTAATATATGCTTTCAAATAATTTTAAGCGTTTATAACTTTTATTGGAAAGAACGATAGTGTCAAAAGTTAAATTTTCAATCATTCCTTTTGAGCTTTCATCTCTTATACAATTAGAAGTGCTTAAGCTTCTCAAAATATCCTGTGATTGCTTACTGAGATTGGTAAAATTGAATTTGCTTTTGCTGTTGAGCGGAATAAGAAAACTGGCAGTCACGACAAAGCCTTCCCCGGCAAATACAGTTTGTTTATCTGTAAGGACTTTAAAAGACATATCATCACTCTCTGTCTGGAATTTTAAACTTTCCCATTCTGGTTCCGGCTTAGATAAAGCAGATGAATTTTTTACTGTTAGCCAGACTCCTTTGTGACTTACTGTTTTTCCCTGAATTAAAAATCTGAAAGGGGGTACCAAAAACTTTCCTGGCCTTAATGCCCTGTAAACCTGTATAAGTTTAAACACCTTATTTGGCTTATCCTCCACATAATATGTCTTGTGTTTTACCAGATCGGGGATGTCAGGAAAGGCATAATAAAGCTGGGTATTATCTTTTTTGAGTTCTTTAGGCAAAATGAGGCTTATCTGAAAGTCTTCTTCTAATTTTATACTATTTCCAGACAACAGTATCTGAATCTCCTGCGCACCAGAGATTTGGAAGAGTAAAATTGTAATAATTATGGAAGTTAGGTGCCTTATCTTACACATCTGCCGATAATATTTCTTGACTTATAAACAATTGGCAATTTAATGTATTATTAATACAACATAAGCGTTTCTATTCCGTAATAAATATTACATTGAAAACCTTAAACAGACTCAATGTCTTTTTTACGAGATTTTTAATCTAAAAAACCCAGGATCTCTATGTTAGAATACTTTAAAACTATTCTCCAAAAAGTGAGCTTCGACCCTCATTTATTTGAAAGGGAGCTCAAAAAAAGCATGAATGAATTATTGCACGAAGATCTGGATGAGCTGAAGATTTGGTGTTATGCGAACTTCGGTCACTGTCATAAGCATATTTTAAATCAATGCTTTGCTTAACATTTAAAGTCAGAAAAAAACTAACAGAGAGCCTAAGCGGGCTCTTTTTTTTGCTCTATACAATTTAACTTTTTATAAAATCAATATTTCTTTTCAGGCCTTTGAATTTTGTCCGGCTGACGGCTGAATTTTTAAAAATCTCTTTAAATAGATCTTCAGTGATTTCTTCCCAGTCATTTTCTTTCATTTCATGGAGACGTGGAAGGGCATTAAAGCTTTGCTCGGAATGGGGTTTGGAAAATCTGTTCCAGGGACATACATCCTGGCAAACATCACATCCGAAAATCCAATTATCCATTTTGCCTTCAAACTCAGAAGAAATATTGTCTTTTAATTCTATAGTAAGATAAGAGATGCATTTAGAAGCGTCGATGGTGTAAGGGGTATTGAGCGCATCAGTCGGGCAAGTGTCAATACAGCGGGTACAGGTGCCACAATAGTCTTTAATCGGGCCATCATATTCCAATTCCAGATCGATAATCAGTTCGGCTATAAAAAAGAAGCTGCCGCTTTCTGTATTGATGAGGTTTGTGTTTTTCCCAACCCAGCCCAGTCCGCTTTTTTTTGCCCATACTTTATCCATGACAGGTGCAGAATCTACAAAAACCCTGCCTTCCACATTGCCGATATTTTCTTTTATGAAAAACACCAGGTCCTTTAACTTTTCCTTTATTACAAAATGATAATCTTTTCCATAGGCATATTTGGAAATTTTATATTCTGAATTTTCAATTTCTTTTTCCGGGTAATAATTAAGCAGCAAAGAGATCACTGATTTGGCGCCTTCTACCAGTTTGGTAGGATCAAGTCGTTTGTCAAAATGATTTTCCATCCATTGCATGTTTCCATGCATGCCTTTTTTCAGCCATGCTTCCAGCCTCGGCGCTTCTTCTTCCAGAAATGCTGCTTTGGAAATACCGCAGTACTCAAAGCCCAGCTCGCGGGCTTTGCTTTTAATAATTTGAGTGTGGTATTTAGCCTGGAGATTCATATTTGCCACGAAGTCACAAAGACACGAAGCATTTTAATGAGCTTTACAATTAAATTAGCAAGCTCAGTGCCCTTCGTGTTTTTGTGGCAATTTTTTAATCGAATAAATTTCCTGTTTTACTTGGTGGGATAATTTTCAAATGCTTGTAAGCAATTTCGGTGGCTTCTCTTCCACGGGAAGTTCTTTTGATATATCCTTCCTGGATCAGAAAAGGTTCATATACTTCCTCTATCGTCTCTGCTTCTTCTCCGCATGCAGTAGCGATGGTAGAAATTCCTACAGGGCCACCTTTAAATTTTTCAATAATAGTGGATAGTATTCTGTTGTCCATCTCGTCCAATCCGTTCTGATCTACATTCAGTGCACCCAAAGCCATTTGTGCAATTTCCAGCGTAATAATTCCTTTTCCTTTGATCTGAGCAAAGTCTCTTGTTCTTCTCAGAAGATTGTTTGCAATACGGGGCGTACCTCTGCTTCTTCTGGCAAGTTCGAATGCTGCCTGCTCGTCAATAGGAGTTTCAAGAATGGATGCAGATCTTTTTACAATTTTAGTGAGCAGAGCAGCGTCGTAATATTCCAGCCTTGCATTAATTCCAAATCTTGCACGAAGGGGAGAGGTTAATAAACCAGCTCTGGTAGTTGCTCCAATAAGGGTGAACGGATTTAAGCTGATCTGTACGGTTCTCGCATTTGGTCCTGAGTCCAGCATGATGTCAATCTTATAATCTTCCATTGCCGAATAAAGATATTCTTCTACAATGGGATTAAGTCTATGGATCTCATCAATAAACAGTACGTCATTGTTTTCCAGATTGGTGAGGAGCCCTGCAAGATCGCTGGGTTTTTCCAGCACAGGTCCTGATGAAATTTTTATACTGGAATTCAGTTCATTGGCAATAATATGGGACAAGGTAGTTTTTCCTAAACCCGGAGGGCCATGCAGTAAAACATGGTCCAGCGCTTCACCTCTCTGCGTTGCGGCCAGTACAAAAACCCTCAGATTTTCTACAATTTTATCTTGTCCTGAAAAATCTTCAAAGCTCAGAGGCCTTAAAGCTCTTTCAATTTCTTTGTCGGCGGGGGATAAATTGTCGCTTTCTGCGTTTAAATAGTCTTCACGCATACCTTATTGAAACGAATTTTGTACTAATTTAATATTTTTTGCTGGATATTGTTGGTATTGGATTATTTTTGACCAAATATTTTCCCCTCAATGTCAGAAAATAAAACGGAATGGTTCAGTGAATGGTTTAATTCGCCTTATTATCATATCCTTTACAAGCACAGGGATTTCATAGAAGCTGAATTGTTTATCAAAAATATTTCCTCTCTGCTGTCATTTAAATCAGGTCAGAAAGCGCTGGATGTGGGCTGCGGGAGAGGGAGGCATGCCATATTGTTGAATCAGCAGGGATTGGATGTAACAGGAATTGATATTTCACAGGAAAACATTCAATATGCTTCCCGGTTTCAAAAGGCAGATCTGAAATTCTTTGAGAAGGATATGAGATTTGTAGTAGAGGAAAATCATTATGATTATGTCTTTAATCTCTTTACCAGTTTCGGATATTTTGATCAGGAAGAACATAATTATCAGACTATGTCTGCTTTTGCAAAAGAGTTAAAGTCAGGAGGGAAGCTTGTAATTGATTTCATGAATTGCAGAAGAATAATTGAAGGGTTGATAAAACAGGAAGAAAAATTAATCGATGGAATTTTATTTAAAATTTCCAGAAAGGTGGAAGAGAGTTTTATTGTAAAGATGATTGAATTTGAGGATAAAGGAAAAAAAATCAATTATGAAGAGAAGGTAAGAATTATTAACGAGGAAGATTTTTTAAAATATTTTAATTTTGCAGGAATCAGTGTTGATAAGATTTTCGGGAATTATAATTTAGATCCATACAATTCATTGAAGTCAGAGAGAATAATTTTTATTGCATCAAAAAATAATTAGATGATCTTAAATGTATCTATTTTGTTTTTGTCCGCTCTTTTTGCAGGGCTTTCCGTATTCCTGATTCCGGGTTTGGATATCAAAAGATTTAAAACGATTCTTTCATTCAGCGGCGCTTATCTTTTTTCAATCACAGTTATACATATTTTGCCAGAGATTTTTCATGAGACACAGGAAATAACCGAAGTCGGTATTTATGTATTGCTCGGGTTTTTTCTGCAGATGGTGCTGGAATATTTTTCTTCCGGGGTGGAGCATGGGCATATTCATGTGCATGAGGAAGAAAAATCACTGGTCCCATATTCCATGCTGATATCGCTTTGCGTACACGCTTTTTTGGAGGGAACTTTGCTGGTCCATCCATCCGACATGCACACACATAATGAAGTTAAAGCTTTACTTTTTGGATTAATACTTCATAAAATCCCTGAGGCATTTGCATTGATGTCTGTGCTTGTTTTCAGACTGGGAAGAAAATATAGTGCCTTTGCATTGTTAATTATTTTCTCACTGGCTACTCCTCTGGGAATGGTATTGAGCAGTCTTATTTATTCCAATGCTATTATTTCGGGGAAGATTTTTGTAATTCTATTCGCCGTAGTGGCTGGAAATTTTCTGTATATTTCTACAACAATTTTCTTTGAAACCAGTCCAAACCATAAGTTTAAAGCTAATAAGCTTCTGGTCTCTGCATTGGGAGCTGTAGCTGCAATTATTGCGGAGTATTTATCTCATTAATACTCAATCATAAATTTAGATGCATAAAAAAAATAAAGCCCTTGAGAAGGCTTTATTTTTTTATAGGACTCTTATAAATTATTTTACATCTATATCCAGATTATTGCTATTGATCAAATCTTCTTCTTTTACTCCTGCTACATTTTCTTTTGCCATCTCTTCATCCATTGCCTGATCGGAAGGCATAGTGCCTGCCAGTTTTTCTTCTTCAGGACTAAGGGTCGCATCACTTGTCGGTTTTACTTTATTTGCCTTGATAGCCTCAACAGCAAATAACCTTGCTCTTCTGGAATACTGTATAGCTTTAAGATAATTTCCATTCGTAAATAATTTTTTGGCATATCTCTGGTTCCTTACTGCTTTTCCAAGATTTCCGGTATATACTTTTCCTCTTTTAACGGCCATATGTGCTACCCCGATTAGTCTGTTGGTTTTTAACATATGATTTAAAGCCTGCTGTCTTGCCGGAACCTGGGCTTCTGCAAGAGGAGCAACGAATAGCAGTAATAAAATAAAAATGGCGATGGTTTGTAATTTATTCATAGGATTAAGGATTTATGATTCAATGTCGTTTACTTAAGCAAAATAGGTAAAAACCAGTTAAAAAAACATTAAATTTGATTCAGGGTATAATAG
>JAIERY010000155.1 GCA_019746425.1 Cytophagaceae bacterium | reverse complement strand
CAAAGTTCTGATGGCATCCGTAACCTCTTTGTTGTTTAAGAGTGATCTGTCTTCCCAGGCTTTTTCTATTAGTTCTCGCATTGTAAAGTTTGAAGGTTTAAAAGTTTTAAAGTTAGTATATTTGATTTGATCCGTCCACAGTCGACAGTCCACAGACCACGGATTGTGGACTTGTCGACAGTGGACGGCGGACTTAATTTTTCATGAAAAAAATTCTTATCGCCTCTATTTTAAAACCCGTAAGCGACCCGCGAATGTACGAAAAAATTGCTATTTCCCTGGCTAAGGAAAGTGGCTTTGAAATACATGTGGCAGGGTATAAGGGGGCAGTTCAAACTATACCTCAAAACGTCCGGGTATATCCCCTTTTCAGCTTTAAAAGACTATCATTTGGCCGAATATTGGCCCCTTGGAAAATTTACAAATTATATCTTAAAGTAAAACCTGAATCTATAATCATAACAACCCATGATTTACTGATAGTTACATGTATATACAAAATTTTATTTGGCGGGAAATTTATATACGATGTACAAGAAAACTATTACAGGAATATCGCTTTTACCAATACTTTTCCCCCGCTCATCAGACACATCATTGCGAGCTGGGTAAGACTTAAAGAATACCTTTCCAGACCCTTCATTGACCATTACTTTTTAGCTGAAAAGAACTATGAAAAAGAGTTTTCATTCAGCAAAGGAAAGAGCACTATTTTAGAAAATAAAGCCTCCAAACCAGAGCCCTTCGGTACCCCTCTTATCAAGGAACCCGGCAGGAAAACCCTGTTATATAGCGGCACCATTTCTGAGAATTACGGAGTATTTGAAGCGATAGAATTTGCTAAGAATCTCCATCAAAAAAACAGCAGTATTCACCTTACAATCATTGGTTATTCTGCAAAAAATGAGGTTTTTGAACGGGTTAAGAAAGCTATTGAGGGACATCCTTATATCCGTTTAACAGGAGGAAACACCCTGGTGCCTCATCATGAAATTATAGCCGAGATCCGAAAATCGGACTTTGGCCTGCTGCCATACCAACCTAATAAAAGTACAATTAATTGCATCCCTACCAAACTCTATGAATACCTCGCTTTTGGCCTTCCGATAATCGTTCAGACCAATCCTATCTGGGAAGAAATCATCACAAAATATCAGGCAGGTTTTAGCCTGGACTTTGCTCAACCCAGACTCAAAGAGACACTGAACCTCATCCAAAATGGAAGCTTTTACCCCCTTAAACCCGGACCTGAAATTTACTGGCAGGCGGAAGAAACTCAATTATTACAGGCAATTTTTAAAATTTTATCTACAACTGAATCAGCATCTTAGACTTTATCTAAATTTTTTTTTAGGCTAATCTAAAATATTTATTACCTTTGCAAGGAGCAATAAAATCTTATGCTAACCTTTACTGAGGAAAATTATCTGAAAGCCATCTACCATCTCTCCGACCACGGAAGGAATGATGTATCCACTAATGCCATTTCAGAGGTCTTGAAGACCAAGCCTGCATCGGTAAGCGACATGCTCCGGAAGCTGGCGGATAAGAATGTGATCAACTATATAAAGTACCAGGGAGTAACCCTAACCCATAAGGGCAAAAAGGAGGCTTTGCAGATCATCCGCAAGCACAGGTTGTGGGAGGTTTTCCTGGTCGAAAAGCTTAAGTTCAACTGGGACGAGGTGCATGAAATAGCCGAACAGCTGGAGCATATCCAGTCCAAATTTCTGATCAAAAGACTGGATGAATTCCTGGGCTACCCCCAGCATGACCCGCACGGGGATCCCATCCCAAATGAGAACGGTGAGATGATCCCTAAAAAGCAGATCTCTCTGAGCGAAGCGCCGGTTCAGAAACAGGGTATCGTGATGGGTCTGAAAGAGACTTCCCCCCTATTCCTTCAGTACCTGGATAAGATAAACATATACCTGGGAGCTAAGGTAAAGGTAGTCGACAGGATCGAGTTTGACTCCTCCATCGAGATCCAGATCGACGGGAAAAAGACAGCCATTGTGTCAAATGAGGTGGCGAAGAATATATTGATAACAGAATAGTGGCAAGTATTGAGTATAGAGATATGAGTATTGAGGTAAAAAATTTACGATTTACGAAGTACGATTTACGAAGGGCTTTATTCGTACTTCGTAAATCGTACTTCGTACTTTTTATCCTTTTACTGGGCTGCGGCAAAGATCCGGCAAAGAAGACTTCCCGGCTTAAGATTGTGGCTACCACCGGCATGATCGGGGATGCGGTGAAGAATATTACCGGAGACTCGGCGGAGGTCTTTGTACTGATGGGCCCGGGCGTGGACCCTCACCTGTACAAGCCTACTTTAAGGGACATTGACGAATTGAGCGATGCAGACATAATAGTATATAATGGCCTGCACCTGGAAGGAAAAATGGGAGAAATACTGGAAAAGATCAGCCTGCAAAAGAAGGTGATCTGCCTGAAAGACGGCATTCCGGAAGAAAAATTTATCATTTCCAATCCTAATCAGGTGAAGGAGGGCGATCATGCGGTATATGATCCGCATATCTGGTTTGACATCAGCATCTGGAATGCAGGGGTCAAACACCTGGGCAAAGAACTGGCCAATGAAGACCCGGCACACAGCCAGCTTTACCTTAAAAACCTGTCAGCCTATTCCGACAGACTGGAGAAGCTGGACAGGTGGACAAAAGAAAACATCGCGACAGTTCCTAAAACCCAGCGGGTGCTTATTACCGCCCATGATGCCTTTACCTATTTCGGAAAGGCTTATGATATAGAAGTAATGGGATTGCAGGGGATTTCTACGGTCGCTGAACCGGGATTAAAAGATATTACCAACCTGGTAAAGCTTATAGCGGAAAGAAAGATAAAAGCAGTATTTGTAGAATCATCTGTTTCTGAAAAAGCGATTAACGCCGTGATACAGGGCTGCATGAAAAGAGGTCAAGCGGTGAAAATCGGCGGCACTCTATTCTCCGATGCCATGGGTGCAAAAGGTACGGAAGAAGGAACGTATGTGGGGATGGTGAGATATAATGTTAGAATGATAGTAAATGGTTTAAAATAAATGACGAGTGACGAGTAACGAATAAAGCCACTCGTCATTCGTCACTCGTAAATCGTCATTGATAAAATGAACATACAAGTCGAAAATCCAATCGTCGAGATCCATGACCTTACGGTCAGTTACAGCAGGAAACCTGTTTTGTGGGGAATTGATCTTACCATTCCTTCGGGATCACTGGTGGGAATCATTGGTCCGAATGGAGCCGGTAAGTCTACCATTCTTAAAACCACTATGGGCCTCATCCCTGTAAGCAGCGGATATATTAAGTTGTTCGGTAAAGACCTTGATGAGGTGCGGGATAAAGTAAGCTATGTGCCGCAGCGGGAATCGGTCGACTGGGACTTCCCTGCTTCTGTGATGGATGTAGTGCTGATGGGCAGATACAACAGGCTGGGATTATTCAAAAGACCAAGGAATGCCGATAAGGATGTTGCCATGGAATGCCTGCAGAAAGTCGGCATGGAAGCGTTTGTGAAAAGGCAGATATCGCAGCTTTCAGGCGGACAGCAGCAGAGGGTTTTTCTGGCACGTGCGCTGGCGCAGGATGCTGACCTGTATTTTATGGATGAGCCTTTTGCAGGAGTGGACGCGGCTACGGAAGCAGCCATCATCAAACTGCTCCGGGAAATGACAGCTAAAGGAAAGACTGTGATCGTAGTTCACCATGATCTGCAATCGGCAGTGGACTATTTCAACTGGATCCTCTTATTAAATATGCGTCTGGTAGCCAGCGGCCCGACCGATAAGGTTTTTACTCAACAGTTGTTGCAGGAAACTTATGGAGGAAAATTAACACTGCTTTCAAAAGTAGGAGATCTATTGGAGAAAGAGCAGTTCCCGACAAGGGAGTAATGATTAATTATGAATGTTGAATACTGAATTGGTGAATTATAAAAACAACAAAGCAAAACATTCAACATTCAACATTCAACATTCAACATTCAACATTCAACATTCAACATTCAACATTCAACATTCAACATTCAACATTTTTAATAAAAGAAATTGGAAGACACAAACAACATACTGGATTTCTTTTCCCTTACAGATCCCAATATCCGCTACGTGGTGATCGGATCGGTATTGCTGACGGCGAGTTCGGCGATCATAGGCTGCTTTACCTTTTTGAGAAAGCGGGCGTTGATCGGAGATGCCATTGCTCATTCGGTATTGCCGGGGGTATGCCTTTCTTTTATTCTTGCAGGAACAAAAAATCCATTGATACTTCTGATCGGAGCATTCATCACAGGTTTTATTTCTGTATACCTGATGGATTTTATCACGAGAAACTCCAGGATCAAACAGGATACAGCTATAGGCCTGCTGCTCTCTGTATTTTTCGGAATAGGAATTCTGCTGCTGACTTTTATCCAGCACTCGGGTGATGCATCTCAAAGCGGGCTGGATAGTTTTCTCTTCGGAAAAGCGGCTTCGCTGGTGGCAGAAGACCTGATGGTATTCGGTACAGCGGGGATCATATTAATAGTGACTATCATTCTTCTATATAAAGAATTCACACTCATCTCCTTCGATGAAAACTATGCACGCACCATAGGGCTTCCTGTAAGGACTTTTGAATTTATTTTAACGGTGCTTACTGTACTTGCCGTGGTAATCGGCATACAGGCAGTAGGCATTGTGCTGATGTCTGCCATGCTTATCACACCGGCGGCAGCGGCACGTTTCTGGACAAACAAATTATCGCTGATGATCATTCTGGCAGCAGTACTTGGAGCTTTGTCAGGAATTTCAGGAGCTTATATCTCTTACCTTTCTCCTGCCATGCCCACTGGTCCGTGGATCGTGCTGATCATTTCCGCTATTGCTATATTCTCTTTTATGGCAGCCCCGGGTAAAGGTATCATCGCAAGACTGGTCCTTCAAAGAAACCACCGGCACCAGATACTGGAAGAGAATATTCTGAAGGTGCTTTTTCATATGGGAGAGAAAGAAAAGAATTATTTCAATAAGTGGAGCATTCAGGATATTATCCGAAAAAGGCGAATGGCATCTGCTCAGCTGAGCACAGGTCTCAACAGGCTGAGGAATGAAGGTTATGTAGAAAAAGAAAATAATACATGGCGGCTGACACAGGAAGGAAAAGAAAAAGGGCAAAGGATCACTCGTATTCACAGACTATGGGAGATGTATCTTACGGAATATCTGAGAATCGCACCGGATCATGTTCATGAAGATGCAGAAACCATGGAACACATCATCACCCCCGAGATCGAAGCAAGACTGGAAGAGCAGCTGAAATATCCAAGCAAAGATCCGCATGATGAGACTATTCCCTATCGGGAATAATTTCAATTTTGAATTTTAAATTTTTAATTAAATAATATGACTAACCAGCGAAAAAATATTATTGTAGAAAAAACATTTAGCTTTTCTCTAAAATGTATTGAATTATATAAATTTTTAATAAACAATAAAGAATATACTTTATCGAAGCAATTATTAAGATCGGCTACCAGTATTGGAGCGAACGTAGAAGAAGCACTCGCAGCACAATCTAAAAAAGATTTTATAAGCAAAATGTCTATCGCCTCAAAGGAGGCACGAGAAACGAAGTATTGGATAAGGCTTTTAACCCATAGTCAAATAGTGGAATATGATTATAATCCTTATCTACAGGAAATTGATGAAATAATCAGAATTCTGACAAGTATAGTTAAATCGGCACAGGAGAATACAGATTCGAGCGCAATTCAAAATTCAAAATTTAAAATTCAAAATTAATATGTTCCAGGATCCCCACTTTCTCCGCATGTTTGCCGGCTGCATTGT
>JAIERY010000009.1 GCA_019746425.1 Cytophagaceae bacterium | reverse complement strand
GGCCCGTTTCAATCTCATATGTGGTGGACGAGCGCTTTGTGGAATACATACATGCCTATGTGTACCGCGCCGGGAAGTCAGTCAGCCGCTTATTATCACAGCATGCAGCTCAGGAATAATCATTCCGAAGCCATGTATCCGATCGCTCCGCTTATTCTTGAAGCCGAGAAGTATGGTTTCTCTATGAGGAACAGGATGCTTGCGCTCGGCGGAGGAGGTGTGAATAATACAGGAAATTTTTTTGCCGATGAAGATATCTATTTTGGTTTCAGAGGCGATACCTCTGCAAGAACTGAGGTGATGAATTACGGAGACTTTCACGCCACATTACAGCAGCAGATCAGCGCGGGTCAGAGCACCAGTGGAAATATTTTAAAAATGTCTGCCAGCCAGGGAAGTCCTTTTGTATTTTTTACTGCACCATCCACCAACACAGCTGAGCCTACTTTCTTTTTATTCTTTTTGAAAACAGTAGCAATTTCCTCTTCAGGAAATTCAATCACCATCAACAGGTCATGTTGTCCTTCTGGAGCAAATCAGGGAACCTGGGGATACATCTCTTTATTTTTTCCTCCGGGAACAACCATCAGTAATGACGGCACAACTTATATTCCTCTTTCAGCGCTTCCTCTTAATGCAGAGTATGGGGGAAACAACAGGCACTGGAGGATAAAATTTCCCAACCCTGCCGTTACCAATTATTTTACCGCAGCGATCATGAGCGACTCTTCTCAGGCTGCGCTCAATGCCTATGAGCAATATGCGTTCAACCATATCACTGCTTCTACATTTTCTTATGTTTATAATGAAGCATCTGCTACGCTCACGAGCACTTTTAATTTTACGACGACGAATGTATTGGGCGGCGCGAACAATGGAACATTGATGGCATTGTATCCGCATCAGTATCTTTATTCTCCAGACTATGCTGCTGCCGCAACGCCATACGCATACACTTCATCGAGAGGACTGATGCGCGTGATGACAGGAAATCAGTTTACGACAGTGATGAAAAATTATGGAATACTCCCTGGCATGGGTTGGGCAAACACAGCGAATGTCGCAACGCTCAATACTTATATCAATAATTATGCAACGCGCGGTCCTGTAAATATTGCCTGCGGAAATCCGGTCTATGGAAGTTTCGGCTCCATACATGAAGCAGCAAGGATTGCCCTGATAGCGCATCAGGCTGGAAATTATACGGCGCGAAATAATTTATTAACAATTGCTAAAAATGGAATTCAGGCATGGCTCACTTCTCCCAACGGACAAAACGCTGGCATGTTCCATTACGATGCCAGCTTCAACTGGCTTACACCATATCCTTCCGCTTTTGATGCAGACCGACTTTTACAAGATTCACATTTTCATCATGGCTATTTAATATTTGCAGCCGCCATCGTGGCGAAGTTTGAACCGGCAGCAAGTACCTGGGCTGCACAATGGGGACCGATGATTGAACTGGCGATAAGGAATATCAACAGCGAACTTCGTCCACCTGCCGTATCACCCGGAGCGGGCGTTCCATGGATTCCTTATCTGAGGTATTATGATCCATATCATGGTCATTCGTGGGCTGGCAGTGATGCGTCCAACCAGGAATCCGTTTCGGAAGCGATCAACTTTGCGGCAGGCGTTGCGATGTGGGGAGAAACTACCGGTAATAATTCGCTGCGTGATATGGGACTGATGATGTTCATCACCGAAACGGAAGCGGCAAGAATGTATTGGTGGGACGGGCAGAGGAGAGGGATCAACAACGGCGGAAATTGCGGTTATGCTCCTAACTACGGTCACTATCATGGAGCAATCGTCGGAAGAGGAGGAGTGGCCTATGCCACATATTTTGGGGCGAATGTAAGCTATGTACACGGGATCACTTATGTGCCGATCACAGGCGCTTCCATCTGGATGGGAGCAGACAGTCTCGGCGCAGCCAATCAATATGCAGATTTTATTGCGGGCAACGGCGGAGCTGAACCCAATGGCAGCGATGGATTCTGGCATGTGGCGATGCTTATGGAAAAAGCGGTCTTCAATGCCGCAGCGGCAAAAAATCAATTTGTGACACAGGCCATACCCGGTAATTGGGCAGGTGATGATTATGATGTGGATGGCTATAGCTGGATCACTACCTTCGATAGTGTGGGAGTAATAGATCCTACCGTCACGGCGAATACTTCGTCTTTTGCAGTGTTCAGAAAAAATAATTGTAAGCACTATATGATTTATAATCCAAGGATCAGGGGGGTGAGGACAGTTACATTTTCAGACGGGCAATCATTTGTTGTGCCGGCAGATACTATCATCACGTATAAAGTATGCAATGCGCCGCTGCCTGTAACATTGCTCGATTTTGATGCGGAATATGCAAATGGTATTACAGAATTGAAATGGACTACCGTTTCTGAAATTAACTCAGACCGTTTTGAAATCGAGAGAAGCACAGACGGAATAAATTTTTCCGCGTTATTTTCTGTAAAAGCTAACGGGAACACCAGCAGTATCTCAAATTATTTTGCGAAAGATGAAAATCCTTTGCCGGGTGTTTCCTATTACCGCCTGAAGATGGTTGACCAGAACGGACAATTTACTTACAGCAAAATTGCAGAAGTTATTACTGCAGGCGGCAACATATTCATAACCGAAATATATCCTAACCCTATGTTATCAGAATTAGTAATCACATTCTTCAATAAGATTGAACAGAATGTATGCATTGAGCTATTTACCATATTAGGAGAAGAGGTCTATAAAAAAGAATTGCCTGTAAGCACAATAGGAATAAATATCCTGAAATTTAACTTAGAGAATTTTGCTTCAGGAACATATTTACTGAAAGTAACCGGCAAATATGATAATAGTTCAGTGATACAGAAAGTGGTGAAACAGTAATTTTTTTCTTAGATTAAATTTTCCACCCAGCAATATGTACTCGCGTAACCCTGGCTAATGTGTGATCTATGAATACACTGAAAATTTACTTATCCAGCGCTTTTTTTGGAATTGATGAGATCTGAGCTAACGGATTGCTTCGGGCATTTCATTATTCTTCTGTCTAAAACCTATTTACCTTTTCTTTATTTGAAACGATCATTTGCCATTGCAATGACGAAGTATTTTTAATTTTTATTATTTAAGCAAATTCTTCTTCTGATTCATTCTGATCATCTCCGGATACCCGAATTTCATAGCTAATGCATTTACCGCCTGTGCAATCCGTTTTGCTTTGGTGGTGTCTGTTTTGGCAGATTCTATCCAGTTGGAAAAATAATGCTGGTGTGACCTGGTAAGCGTTTTAAAAAATTCGAGCGCGCTGGGTTCATCGGCCAGGCATTCCATAAAGTCAGACGATATTTTTTTTTCATTCTTGTCCACTTCCATTTGCACTTTCAGTTTATCACCTTTCTGTTTTTTGATTGCCTTTCTTACTGTAGCGTTGAGGGTTAAAATAAAATTTCCCTGACCCATCGGCAGCAGGCTCATTCCTTCAAAAGCATAATTGTCCAGTTTTCCTTTTACACGAAAGCCTTTTTTATTTCCTGGTACCAGCTGCTCTGCTATATCCAAAGGCACATCAATATAGGTCCAGCCGGTTTTTTTACCCTGTCTGGCAAATTTCTGAATAAGTGCAGTAAACCTGATCATGATAGAAGAATAATGATCAAAGATAAGAAAAGTATATATTGATTCCTTAGCAGGCTGTTTCTCAGGGAAAAGGAGGCAATATTAATTTGTTGAAGCTTTAATTCTTTAAAAAAGATGTTAAAAAATTCTTAATATTGCCTCATGGTTCAATACTCAAAGCTTGTCCCGGTAAAACCCTCCGAATGGCCCTCCAGATTTGAGGAGTTTGGAGTGTCTTATCTTAAAAAACTGAAAGAGCAGGATGAGAACCTGATTGAAATTACAGAAAGCGATGAAGTAATTGCCAAAAAAGTAAGAAGTATTTCCATGGATGGAATATTGCTTTCTGCCCTTGCCGGATTTATTTCTGCATTTATTTCTGTTTATGTGGATGAAACTTTTAAAGATGCAGATCCTATTGTTCACTATGGCTGGCTGGCTTCAATCACCGCTATGGCAACAGGTATAGAAATGTACCTTCTTTTCTTAATCGCACTTAAGACAGTTTACAAAATTGCAGGCCTCTCCAATATTAAATTTACAAGAGACGAAAATAATAATGAGTTTCCTTTCAGTATAGAAAAAATACTTGCCCGTACGGCATTGGAATTGTCGGATCCTAAACAGGATGTACTAGGTATTGATGCGTTCAAAAGAGTGCCAAATTATAAATTGATCTTATATGCGATAGCTTATAAGTTAAAAATAGTTTTCAGTAATATTCTCGTCAGGTCTTTACTGAAAAGAATATTCGGCAGAAGCATTATGAGAATTAGTGTTAACTATCTTGCCGCTGTTCCGATAACAGGATTATGGAACGCAATGGTCCTTCATAAAGTGGCCAGAGAGGCCAGGCTTCGTATATTTGGGTATGTGCTTTCCAACAATATTGCTAATAAGATTGTCAACCGGGATTTTTTATCAAAGCTTTCTCCTGAGGCAAAAACAGGATGCATCAGGGCTATTGCCAATGCAGTGGTGCTCACCAGGAATTACCATCCCAACATGATTCTTCTGCTTCTCCGTTTTAAAGACCTGCTGCAGATTGAAAAGCCCGATGAGTTTGATGACTGGGACAGATTTATCAATACCTTAAATAAGGTGAGTGATGAAGAAAAATATATGCTGCTGGACATACTGACCATCTCCGCTGCTTTTGACGGAAGGGTATCGCGTATGGAAAAGAAATACCTGAAGGAAGCATATGGAGAATATTACGATGTGTACTTCCAGCGCCTGCTCAGACTTACCTCTTTGCTGAGACAGGGAAAACTCCAGGAATGTATTTCCCTATGCAAAATTGATTTTATTCCGGGGTGAGTTGATTGCCTACACTACCATCAATAGACAATTTAAAAATCATTCGTACTTGGACTCACCGTCATTCCCGCGCAGGCGGGAATCTCGTCCTTTTGTACTCAATTAAAAAAATGAGATAGAGAGTGCATAATATCGTTTCCCAGCGGTTAGGAGCCTGTGCATCTCTAATACGAGATCCCCGCCTGCCGGGGATGACGGTAAAAGTGGAGCACACCTTGACTAAGGACTGTCTACGACCTTATGATGTTAAAGTGTTTCACAAAGTCACATATCTCCCCACGTTCCATCCTCAATACTTTAATAAAAAATCAGAGTCCCTTTCAGGAGACTCTGATTGGAAAAAATAGAGAGGAATATTATTATCAGGGTTTTCATAAAATATTTCAAAAAATCGACAAGCCCGACTTGGTTGTAAGCAGTTCCAGGGTCTTCATTCCCAGCACAGAATTTCCTTTTTTATTCAGCCTCGGACTCCATACTGCCACCGCATATTCTTTGGGATGCACTGCAGCAATACCTCCGCCGACCCCGCTTTTTCCGGGAAGTCCTACCTTAAAAGAAAACTCACCGGTCTCATCATAAAATCCGCAGGTCTGCATCAAGGCATTGATTCTTTTGGTCTGGCTCTTTGAAAGAATCTGTTCAGAGTTTTTTGTAAGAGCGCCATGATTGGCATATAACAGAAAGGCAGACACAAGCTCTGCGCAACTCATCTCAATAGAGCAGATGTGAAAATAAAAATCCAATACCTTTTCAATGTCATTATGAATATTATTATAGGATTTCATGAAGTTCACCAATGCAGCATTTCTGAATCCATATGCCGCTTCTGATTTCACCACTGCCGGATTGTAATTAATATCCGGCGCTCCTGAAATTTTACGGATAAAGTGCAGGTAATCATCC
>JAIERY010000254.1 GCA_019746425.1 Cytophagaceae bacterium | reverse complement strand
TTTTGCCTGTGTTAAAGAAAATAGAAAATATGAAAAAATTTATACATATGAGCTTGCTTAATCCATAGAAATCGGCATTTATACTGATGCTTTTTTTCATGTTTTCAGTTATAGTATTCCGATACTTCCTTATAGCCGGAAGCTTTTATTTTTTCTTTTACATGTTTAGTCCTGAAAAATGGAAGACGAGAAGAGTAAACCTACATAGCCATCATAGCAAACAATTTAAAAAAGAACTGAAATGGTCACTCATCAGTGCTATGATTTTTGCGCTTGCCGGAGCCATTACTGCTGTAGCCTGGAAAAAAGGTTATACTGCCTTCTATGACGAGATTAGTGAGTATGGGTGGATATACTTCTTTTCAAGCATGTTCATTGTAATGTTCATTCATGAAACATATTATTATTGGCTTCACCGCGCTATGCATCATCCAAAAATTTACAAACACATTCATAAAACACATCATGATAGCGTTACTCCTTCCCCCTGGACAGCTTTTTCTTTTCATCCGGCTGAAGCGTTTCTTGAAGCACTCATTCTTCCACTGATTTTATTTTTTATTCCTGTACATTATTATGTTCTGCTGACCTACTTAATACTTATGACATTATCCAGTGTTGTCAATCACCTGAACATCGAGATATATCCTTACGGTTTCGAAAAGCATTGGCTGGGAAAATGGCTTATAGGAGCTACTCATCATAGTTTGCATCATAGCCAGTTCAGATACAATTTTGGTTTATACTTTACATTCTGGGATAAACTGGCTAAAACGGAATGTCCTGATTTTAAAAAATTATTCAGACAAAAATCCTCTCAAATTTCATAATAAGCTTATCGGCAATAAAAACTGTAAACAGTGGTATATATTTTGCGTATATTCACTTAGTTTTGTATTAACTTATCAAAACCAATTAAACCACCGGATATGAAAAATTACATACTATCAATTTTCGCTATTATCCTTTATTGCGTTTCCAATGCTCAGGTTCTTCCTGTCGACTCCACCACTAAAAAAGTCACTTTCAGTGAAGTAGTGAGCGTGGCAGGCGCTACAAAAGATCAGCTATACATGAGGGCAAAAAACCTCAATATGCTGAGAGATAATGTTAAGGTTGATAATAAAGCAGAAGGTACTTATAGCTATAAAGGATCTATCACTGTAAAATACCCTGCACCTCATACAGGAATGTCTCACACCGGAACTGTAAGTTATGTGGTGACCATTTCTGTAAAAGATGGCAAATACAAATATACCATTACAGATTTTGTACATACTTCCGACAAAGGAAACGGAGGCAAGCTTGAGGGAAATCTTCCCGAATGCAATAAATTCGTTTTGACTACTGCGGGATGGGCAACCATCAAAAAACAGACTAAAGAATCCATGGACAAGCTGGTGGCCAGCATCAAAGAAAATATGGACCCAACCGGCGGCGTTCCAAAAAATACAGGAGACTGGTAGTCCTGAATCACATTATAAAACCCCATTAACTAAAAAAAGCACCCGTCCTGGACGAGGTGCTTTTTTAGTTTCCCTTTCGGGAACACATTGGATCTTTCTGTAACCTGAAATAAATAACTCACCAGGCTAAGAAATGTTTTATGAAATCTTTTCTCTTATGCCTTTGTTGTAGAAAATGTGGAAAACTATTGAGATTTAAGCCTTATTTTTAATTAATAATTTAAAAACCAACACTCACCGTTTCTCAAAATGCCCGAATTTTCCCATTTACACGTTCATACCCAGTTTTCCTTATTAGATGGCGCCGCCAGCATCCCTGACCTTATGAAAAAGGCCCAGGCAGACGGCATGAAAGCTATAGCTTTAACCGACCATGGGAACATGTTTGGGGCCTTTAATTTTGTGGCAGAGGCTAATAAATACAATATAAAACCTATTGTAGGCTGTGAGTTTTACCTGGTAGAAGACCGCTTTAAAAAGCAATTCAACAAAGAAAATAAAGACAACAGGTACCATCAGCTATTATTGGCCAAAGATCAGGAAGGATATAAAAATTTAGCAAAGCTGTGCTCGCTGGGATATGTAGAAGGACTATACAGTAAATGGCCTAGAATTGATAAGGAGCTAATTCTAAAATATCATAAAGGACTTATCGCCACAACCTGCTGCATAGGAGCAGAAGTTCCACAAACCATACTGAGCAAAGGAGAAGCCGAAGCCAAAAAAGTATTTGAATGGTGGCTGGATCTGTTTGGCGAAGATTATTATATAGAACTTCAGAGACACAATCTCAAAGAGCAGGAAGAAGTAAATAAGGTATTGGTAAAGTTCGCCAGGAAATACAATGTTAAAATCATTGCCTCGAATGACTCTCACTATATTGATCAGAAAGACTGGAATGCACATGATATTCTTCTGTGTGTAAACACGGGGGAACTTCAGGCCACTCCTATCGGGGATGGTAAAGGATTCCGCTTTGGCTTTCCCAATGATCAATTTTATTTCAAGACTCAGAATGAAATGCTGGAATTATTCAAAGATATTCCGGAAGCCCTTGACAATACCGGAGAAATCGTAGACAAGATTTCTCCTCCTCAATTAAAAAGAGATATACTCCTTCCAAATTTTACTCTACCCAAAGGCTTTGCCACAGAAGATGATTATTTAAAGCATCTGACGTTACAGGGAGCTAAAGAAAGGTATAAAGAAGTCAGAGCAGAGATAGAAGAAAGATTAAACTATGAGCTAAGCATCATCAAGACCATGGGGTTTGCAGGATATTTCCTTATAGTACAGGACTTCATCGCGGCAGGAAAAAATTTAGGAGTAAGAGTGGGACCTGGAAGGGGCTCTGCTGCCGGATCTGCGGTAGCATACTGCATCGGAATCACCAATATAGATCCTATAAAATACAGCTTGTTGTTTGAAAGATTCTTAAATCCGGAAAGAGTGAGCATGCCCGATATTGATATTGACTTTGACGATGAAGGTCGTCAGAAGGTAATAGATTATGTGGTAAATAAATATGGAAGAAACCAGGTTGCGCAGATTGTAACATTCGGTACCATGGCCGCAAAATCATCAATAAAAGATGTAGCACGTACTTTAGATCTTCCTCTGCCTGATGCAAATTATCTCACCAAATTAGTACCCGATACCCCAGGCACTTCTCTTTCGCAGGCATACGAAGAAGTAAACGAGCTGAAAGAAATAAAAAAAGGCAATGATCTTCGCGCGAAGACCCTTCAGCTGGCAGAAGTATTGGAAGGCTCTGTGAGAAATACAGGGATCCATGCAGCTGGTGTAATCATCGCGCCGGATGATATTACCAATTATATTCCTGTTTGTACCTCGAAAGATTCTGATTTATTCGTAACACAATTTGAAGGAAGCATCATTGAATCTGCCGGCATGCTGAAGATGGACTTTCTCGGATTAAAAACGCTTACCATCATCAATACCGCCATCGGGCTGATCAAAAAAAATTATAATATCGAAATTGATATTGACGACATACCTTTTGACGACAGCAAAACTTTTGAGCTATACCAGAGAGGAGATACCATCGGCACATTCCAATTCGAGTCCGAT
Organism: Cytophagaceae bacterium; assembly: GCA_019746425.1. Taxonomy (GTDB): domain Bacteria; phylum Bacteroidota; class Bacteroidia; order Cytophagales; family Cytophagaceae; genus JAIERY01. The sequence goes on along the minus strand of JAIERY010000254.1, from coordinate 2,288 downwards.
GGAATGCGGATGTATCTCAAAGAACTCAAGCCAACAAATATAGAAGATCTCATTGCAATGAACGCCCTTTACAGACCGGGCCCGATGCAATTCATTCCTAATTTCATTTCGCGTAAGCATGGAAAAGAAAAAGTAGAATATCCTCATCCTTTACTTGAAGGTATGTTGAATTATACTTACGGGATCATGGTGTATCAGGAGCAGATCATGCAGACTGCTCAGGTTATTGCAGGCTACACACTTGGAGGCGCCGATTTGCTCAGACGTGCGATGGGAAAGAAAGACAAAGAGAAGATGGCCAAAGAGCGGGTGAAATTTGTAAAAGGTGCGAAGGAACTGCATAATATTGCCGAAGAAAAAGCGAATGACATTTTCAACATCATGGAAAAATTTGCGGAGTACGGTTTTAACCGTTCTCACTCCGCGGCTTATTCTGTGGTAGCCTATCAGACAGCATACCTCAAAGCGCATTATCCTGCAGAATACATGTCGGCAGTGTTGACTCATAATATGGGCAATATTGATAAGGTGGCATTTTTCATGGATGAATGCAAGAGACAAAATATTCCTGTACTCGGACCAGATATCAACGAGAGTAATTTATTCTTCGATGTAAATAAAGAAGGTAAGATCCGCTTTGGATTGGGAGCTATCAAAGGATCCGGCGAAGCGGCAGTGGAAGCAATTATTACAGAGCGCAACACCAATGGGCCTTTTACCGATATATTTAATTTCGCCCAAAGAGTTAGCTTAAGAACGGTAAATAAAAAAACTTTTGAATGCCTGGCGCAGGCAGGAGCCTTTGATGCGTTTACAGACATTCACCGTGCACAGTATTTCTTTATTCCTCAGGGAGAAACAGGAAACCTGATAGAAAAAATAATACGATATGGCAACGCCTATCAGAATGATAAAGTAGCGGCGCAGCATTCATTGTTTGGAGAAAATTCCGGCGGACAAATTCCTCTACCGAAAATTCCTCCCTGTGAAGCATGGGGAGATATTGAAAAATTGAAACTCGAAAAAGAAGTAGTCGGATTTTATATTTCAGGTCATCCCCTGGACCAGTTCAGAATTGAGCTTGAAAATTTCTGCACCTGCACCGTTGATAAAGTTTATGACTATAAAAATAAAGACATTTTTATTGGAGGAATTCTAAGCAAGGTTGTAATCAGGCAGACAAAGACAGGAAAAAGCTTCGCGCTGTTCTCTATTGAAGATTATAATGATACTATTGAGCTGGCCATGTTCGGCGAAGATTATTTGAAAAATGCCCACATGCTAAAGGAGGGCGAATTTTTATATATCAGAGGCAAAGTGCAGTTGCGTTACAACAGCGATCAGTGGGAATTCAGACCTAATTCCCTGCAGCTTCTTACCGATATCCGGACAAAGCTTTGCAAAGGAATTATGGTAAATATTGATGTTAAAAACCTTAATACTGGTATAATAGATAAGATGGAAAAGCTTTTTTCTGATCACAAAGGAACATGTTCTTTAAAGGTTCTTCTAACTGATAATCAGGAGAATATCAATATAGAAATGTTCTCCCGCAAGTATAAGATCGAGCCAAACAATATATTGATAGAAGGGTTAACTCAGCTGGACGGGGTGGGATATAAATTCGTGAATTAAAAGGAACCAGGAATTCAAAAAAAATGTTAAGTTTACAGACTAATGATGTTTTAACTTTTTAATTTTTAAAATCATGGGAAAAGCAATTGAAATCACCGACTCAAATTTCGACGAAATCATTAACACAGATAAGCCTGTACTGGTAGATTTTTGGGCGGAGTGGTGCGGACCTTGTAAAATGATCGGTCCTGTTGTGGAAGAATTAGCAAATGATTATGATGGAAAAGCAATTATAGGAAAAGTAGATGTTGATTCCAATCCTAATACTTCTGCAAAATTTGGTATCAGAAGCATTCCTACTCTTTTAGTATTGAAACACGGAAAGATCGTAGAGAAACAAGTTGGAGCAGTACCAAAATCTGTATTGACTCAAAAACTTGAAGCGCATCTGTAACGGATAAATCAAAGAATTCAAACCACCTTCCGGTGGTTTTTTTTATTAGTTCCAATAGTATTTTGAAACATTTTTTAAGCTTATTTTTTTATGAAAAACCTAAGACATTTCTTACCGCTGCTAGTACTTTTTTCCCTTGCGTCCATTTCCTATGCACAGGATTTTGAGATACCTAAAAATATTGAACTAAACTACCTTCGGCTGAAGCCGAAGGGTTTGGTATGGGCTGAAAGCCCACTAAAGTTATTCCGAAATCTTG
>JAIERY010000139.1 GCA_019746425.1 Cytophagaceae bacterium | reverse complement strand
TTTTTATTGCAAAGCATTTTCTACCCTAAAACCACATTTATTTTGGCTGTATTACTTTATTTTTAGGTATTTTTTAAATCAGCTTCGGTTATTAAATTACAAATCACCTGCCTGTAATTTCAACAACCGGATTCTCTTTGCATATTCATCTTCCTCCATCAATCGTTTTTTGGTAAAGATGCATGTTGCTTCCACCATATTCACATTTCCTTTATTATTGAAAGGAGAATAATAGGAGAAGAATAAATCAAAGCCTGAACTTCCCATTTTTATATTTTTTATTCCTCCTACGATCGAATAACCATAGCGGAACTTATAATGCACTCCAAAAGAAACCACATCCTGGACAATGGCAAGCATACTCAGGTCGGCATCAAAAGATGTTTTCCTCACAGGTGTTCTGATTAAGACAGCCGGCATCAGCGAAAAATAAGGAGACACTTTAAAGATTTTATCAGCGCTGATATTAATATGTCTTTTTATTCTGAGGCTGCTTTCGAGCGGGGACATGTCACCGCCCACCAATTGGCTGAAAGTAAGTCCGAAGTGAGTCTGATCAAGGCTATACAAAAAGACTCCGATGTCTGCATTGGGTTTTAGAGCCGATCCTCCTGCGCTAATATCCGAGCCCTGATAAATATGATTGATCACACCGAGGGAAATTCCTCCGCTCAATATCCAGTTCCATGAAATCGGATTATGCCATGCATAGGAAATACTTAATCTCCCTCTGTTAAAATAGTACCCTTCCCGGTTGTTGTAAATATTTATTCCGAAAGCATGACCCTTTCGGTGAAGCGTATCCTTTGATTTCAGCCTGAAGTTAAGTCCCGCATAACTGGTATTGACCCCTTTAAAAATCCCTGTCAGGCCCTGGTATCCCAAAAAGACCTGAAAAGATTTATTTAAGCCTGTACCGGCGGGGTGTACAAGAGAATAATTCTGATAAAACTGGTTAAACTGAACGGGCAAAACCTCTCCATTTTGTCCGAAAACACGTATAAAAGCTAAAAAAAGGCATAAAATGAATAAGAGGCGCCGCATTCTTACAAATAAAATTCCGGTAATTAAAAAAAACTAATGTTTACTGTTTACCAATTCTCTTGTATTTTGTCTAACAAACAAATGAGTTAATTTGAAGATCTTCCAAAAATACTCAGATCGCGATATATTAAACGCTATTGAGAAAGGACAGGATGAAAAAGTTTTATCCTTCCTTTACAGCGATGTATTACCTAAAGTAAAAGGATTTATCCTTAAAAACCAGGGATCGGTGGACGAGGCGAAAGATATTTTCCAGGATGGCGTGATCAGGTTTTATGATGTGGTGAAAGAAGGAAAGTTTGAAGGTAAAAGTTCTATCAGTACCTATATATTTGCGATCAGTAAGAATTTATGGATCAATCATATGAAGAAAAAGAACCGGTATATCAGCGAAGAGCCTGTAGATTTTAAAGATGACTCTGTAAACCTGCTCGACGACCTGATATCGCAGGAAAGAGTAAATGCAATAGATGCGATACTTAAACAATTGGGAGAAGGATGTGAGCAGCTTTTAAAATATTCGATATACGACAATTTAAGCATGAAGGAAATTTGTGAGAAGATGGGATACTCCAGTGAAAATGTAGCGAAGACTTATAATTACAGATGCAAGCAAAAACTGATTCAGCTTGTGTCGGACAACCAAACGATTTTAAATTTATTTGGACAATGAACCCTGAATACCATATTTATGAACAAATAGATCTTTACCTGAAGGGAAAACTTCAGGGAGCGGAGCTGGAGGCTTTTGAAAAGAAGCTGGCTTCAGATCCGGCTGTTCAGAAAATGGTAGAGGTTCAGAGAATAGCCAATAAGGTAATAGTGACCAAACAGCTTGCAGGATTAAAAGCACAAATGGCCAAAGATCTTGCCAATGATCCGCCGGCGGGAACATCTGCTAAAAATATTATACTACTATCTTCTTTAGCAGTGTTAATTTCAGGAGCGGTTTTCTTTTTTGTGAATAAAAAAGAAGATAAAAAAGTTATCTCTGAAAATATTCAAAAGGAAAACAACAATAATATTCCTGAAGAGAATGATATCAATACTGAATCTGTTATTAAGCCTGAAAAGAAAAAAATACCAAAGACTTATTCGGAGATTATCGCCCAGGACACAGACAAAGTTACAGCCACTACTCTACCAAAAGAAGAGGAGCAAAAAATTCTTGAAGAAATCAGGGAAGAAAATCCCAATATTGATACAACGCCGGTAACCAAAATCAATAAATGCGACGGCATTACCATGAAGGTTCCGCTAGATGTAAAAGAAGCGTGCAGGGATGTGAACGACGGATCTATTACCATCAGGTTTGAAAATATAGAAGGGGGCCAAGGGCCATATAAATTCTCCATAGATAAAGGAGAAAAATATACAAAGAATTATATCTTCAGAAATCTTGAGAAAGGCATCTATCCGATACTGGTAAAAGACAGCGAAGGGTGTGAGAAAATAGTTATCGGAGAAGTAAAGGAAAAGATATGTCATCCGCCAATAGATGAGGTATTCAATCCTAATAGCGCCAGCTGGAAAATTCCTACCGATGACAATGCGGCTATAACAGTTCAGATATTCAATAAAAATCAGATATTAGTATATTCAAAAGATTTTTCAGAGAGCTCTATGAAAGAATGGGACGGTAAAGACAATAACGGCGGCACTTTAGAACAAGGTTTGTATGCTATTATTATAACCCATAAAGACGGTTCGATACAGAAGGGGTATATCAGCATAATGTATTAATCATGAAAGCAATTATAAAAAGCGCCATACTTATTTTATCTGTATTTACATTCTTTAATGTGAATGCGCAGTTCATTACCTTGCCTGATGCCAACTTTGCCAGCTTTATCGCTGCAACATATCCATCTGCGGTAAACGGAAGCAATCAGCTGGACACCAATATGGCGAAGACTTTCACTGGAGCTTTCATCTGCGAATATAAAAATGTAAGCAATGTTTTTGGATTGCAGTATTTTGAGGGAATAGATTACATTGAGCTTACAGGAAATAATCTTACTACAATTCCGGATATTTCTAAAATAATCAATCTGAACTTTCTTGAGCTGGACTCTAACCAGATCACTTCATTGCCTCCGTTGAATACACTTACAAATCTTCAACGCTTAAGAATAAGATACAACCCAATCACGACACTCCCTTCATTGGCAGGACTTTCAAATGTCTTTCAGATCTTTATCGATCATAACCAGCTTACTTCATTGCCGGATCTTACAGGTCTGACCAGCCTGGATCACTTTATTATTTCCGACAACAACATAAGTACCCTTCCGGACATGAGTACACTTACCTCTTTGAGAAGATTTCTGGCAAGTAACAATGATTTTACGAGTGTTGACCTCACCCCTCTTATAGCCCTGGAAGAGGTTCGTTTTAATTTCAACAGCCTTACTGCTTTCCCGAATGTTGCCGGCATGACTCAGCTCAAAGAACTTTGGCTGGATGAAAATAAGATCAGCGCATTACCTAACCTGAGCGCTTTCACTAACTTTATTGACTTTAAAATCAACCGTAATTTTCTGACTTTCGAGGATCTTATTCCGTTAACCACCCATCCTGATCTTGCATCATTTACTTTAGCTCCGCAACTTGCAATAATTTTATCTGATACGCTTACATTCAAAGTAGGCGATTCATTGGTATGGAATACACAAATTGATCCTTCTCTCACCAATAACACTTATTCATGGTATAAAAATGGAGTATTCATTACTTCTACTACGACCAATGTCTTCAAAATAGATTCTTTAGTCTTAAGTGATAATGCGCTATACACAGTTCAGGTACAAAACAGCAATCCGGCACTGGCAGGAATAACACTTACCTCTACTCCGCTGAAAGTTGTGGTAATGTCCTGCTTCGATGCGAGTCAGGTGGAGATAAATTTCCCGGTAAACAATTGTACCTTCCCTATTGCCGGAATACTGGATGAGTCTACTATATTCGGCGGCGTAGCTCCTTATAGCTATAAAGTAAAAAATTCTATTAATGGAAATGAGATTACTTTTACTTCAGCCAATCTGAATATTCCTCAGCAGGGATATTATGACCTGGAAATAAAAGACAATATCGGATGCACGGTTAATCTTCAGAAAAAAATTAATATTCAGAGAAATCCTCATTGTGATCCAATCATCTATCCTGATTCTCCGGGCCCTGAATCTTCTTATTATATTGAGAATACAGGAAAGGCGCTTGTATACAATAAAGAAGGCAAAGTGGTAAAGGAATTATCTCTGCCAGCCTACTGGGATGGAACAGATAAAAATGGTTCTGTAGTAGATTCCGGTTTGTATATGATCATCATCAATGAACATGTGAAAGTGGCTATCAGTGTGATGAGGAGAAATTAATTCACCCTAATGTCTGTAAAGATCTTGTTGGAGGGAATTACTGCCATTAACTTTTTTCATCTGATAACCAAAGCTACCTGCAGATCAAAAAACAAGTTCCCTACTGGATGAGAACAAGCTAAAAATCTCATTTCTATTCAAAATCAAGGTATTTTTATCTAATTAAAATTTTCCACAAAGAGGTGTTTACTTTTCTTCCCCCCATTTGTCCAAGAGATACCTTAACCAAAACCGAGATGTTATGAAAACAAAACGACACCTTATTTTTACCCTCCTGATGGTATTGGTCTCTTTTACTTGCATTAGAGCACAGTATACAGCATCAGGCCCAATCAGTTTATCAGGACAGAGCAATCAGACCATCTCAGGAAAAAGCTTTTCCGGTCTGACAGGTACAGCCTGTATTAACCTGAGCAATTGCAGCAATATAAAAATTGTGAATTGCAGCTTTAAGAACATTCCTGCTACCCTGGGAGTACAGCTAAGTACCTGCACAAATGTTGAAATTGTGAATTGCACATTTGATTCTTTCTATGGCGGCGTGTATGCGTATAAAAGCAGCGGAGTAAACATACACTGCAACTCGTTCAAAAATATTGTAGGTCCAAGACCACGCGGACAAATAGCACAGTTCAACGGATGTACCGGCGCAGGCAACAGAATAAACTACAACATTCTCGAGCAGGAGCCGGGAGCTGGAAGGAGTCCTGAAGATCTGATAAATGTTTACGCCTCACAGGGAACAGCAGCAGACCCTATCCAAATCATTGGGAATAATCTTCGCGGCGGCGGACCAAGCACTTCAGGTGGTGGGATCATGGTAGGAGACAATGGTGGAAAATATATTATAGTGCAGGATAATATCCTGGTTGATCCGGGACAATATGGAATTGGGGTTCCATCGGGAGAATATATTACTGTTAAGAACAACAAACTATTTGCAAGACAGCAAAGCTTTACCAATGTAGGAGTCTATGTCGGACTTGGCGCTGAAGTAGATGGAGGATTTGTATGTACAGGCAGCACCATCAGGGTAGAAGGAAATCAGGTGAACTGGACCAATAAGAACGGTATAAAGAATGGCTGGTGGAATTGCGGATGCTGTCCGGGGGTAGTACTGGTCAGCAATAACTGGAATGCACCGATCACAGCCAGCATTCTTCCTGCAACATTATCGCTAAATTCGACTCAGTGCGGAAGCAGCAACCCTCCGCCTGTGAACCAGGCGCCGACAGTAAGTATTACTACTCCATCCAACAACACTTTAGCGCCGGCAACCATTAACATTACAGCGAGTGCGTCGGATGCCGATGGCACGGTGACTAAAGTGGATTTTTATAACGGAGCAACTTTACTGAATTCTGATGCAGCAGCGCCTTACTCCTTT
>JAIERY010000263.1 GCA_019746425.1 Cytophagaceae bacterium | reverse complement strand
ACGACATCAAAGAAGAAAAAAAGACATTGAATTAAATTTATTTAAATCAAGTGGTTAAATGTGTTAAAGTAGAACTATTTGTTTGAAGTAACAGACAATGGCTTGGGAATTAAAGAAGATCAGAAAGAAAAAATTTTTGGTATGTTTAAAAGAGCCCACGATCATGTAGAGGGAACAGGGGTAGGCTTGTATCTTGCGAAAAGAATGATTGAAAATGCCGGGGGAAAAATCGAGGTGGAAAGCGAAGTGGGAAAGGGATCTGTATTCCGGGTGTATATCAGGATATAAGTGAAATATATTTAATCACGCAAAGAATAATAAGATAAGCGCAAAGGCCGCTAAGGAAACTTTGCGTTCTTAATTGTTTAACTTTGCCGTACTTTGCGTGAAAAAATAATGTAACAAAAAAAAGGAGCCTTGCAGCTCCTTTTCCCCTTTTATTATAAACCGTATGGATGTTTATAAGATCTTCTGGTTAACCCTTTATCACCTGAAGAAGTCGGTACAAGTGCAGCTCTTTTTGAAATCTTTTTGTTAGATGCACTGTGTTTATAATTATCATTTCGGTTTACTTCAACCGTTTTAAGCTCAGTGTTCTTGTCAAGCTTATTTTTTTTAGCATAAGCCGCTTTGTTGGGATGCTTATAGTTATGCACTGATACAGAAGGATCACTATTGTTTACCTGTGCGAAGGAAAACTGGAAGGCTGCAATTAGTACAGCAGCAATAATGGTACGTTTCATAGTGGTATGTTTTGTTACTACTAATTAACGCAACCAAAGACCTGCTTTAAGTCAGAATATACCTTGATTGGAGACTGGTTTTTAACCGGAGTAAGTCACTCAGGGATTTCCCTGAGTGATTATAATAATTTCAGTTCTGTGGCCTTTCTGATGAGTTCTGCGGTATTATGGACTCTTAATTTTTTTAAAAGATTGATCCGGTGAGATTCTACTGTACGGTCGCTGATATTTAAAATACTGGCGATTTGCTTGGTGCTGTTTCCCTCCGCCACATAACGCAGCACTTCCTTTTCCCTGGGCGATATCTCGGTGATTTCTTCTTTGTCAGATTTCATAATGGTTTCTGCCAGTATATTCGAAACAGAAGGACTGAAATATTTTCCTCCTTCATAAACTCTTTTGATTGCTTTTTCCAGCTCTTCTCTTTCAATATTTTTCAAAAGATAACCGCTCGCTCCGCTTTTGATGGAATTTAAAACGTACTCTCGCTCTTCGTGCATAGTGAGCACGATGAACTTTATATCGGGGTTTACTTTTTTGAGCTGCGCAATAGCTTCCAGGCCATTTAACTGAGGCATGGTAATATCAAGTAGCAAAATATCAGGAGTAAGTTCAGATATAATTCTGATCAGCTCTTTTCCATTTTCTGCTTCGCCGATTACTTCAAATTCTTTATTCTTTTTCAATAAAGCTTTGAATCCCTCACGTATGAGCGGATGATCGTCTGCTAAAATTATTTTTATGGTTTCCATTTAATTGTTGTCTGATGGCAGCGGAATTTTTATTTCAATAGAAGTACCTGAGCCTGGATTTGAGCGAATGATGAAGCTGCCGTTTAAAAGGTTAGCCCTTTCATTCATATTTAACAAACCAAAGCCTTTACTTTTCTGTTCCTTGTCAAAACCTTTCCCGTTATCTTTTAAATTTATTGCAATCTCATTTTCTTTTTCAATAATATTTAAATCCACGATTGTCGCCTGCGCATGTTTGATAATATTATTCAGCGCTTCCTGGATAATACGAAAAACAGCCACTCTTATTTCAAAATTCACATTGGAATTTTCTGTCTGCTGCTGGCAGGTAAAATTAATTTTAAGTCCGGAATATTTTTTGACATTCTCACAAAAATCCTTCAAGGCGGCCCCTAATCCAAAATCTACCAGTACTCCTGGCAGAATGTTGTATGACAGCCTCCGTACTTCGGTGATGGTTTCATTGATCAGTGATTTGATCTCAGACTTTATGTCATCCTGATCTTCAATCAGCTCTGCCCTCAGTTTTGTTGCCGTCAGGAGCTGGCCTATGCCATCATGGAGTTCTCTGGTAATTCTTTTTCTCTCATTTTCCTGTCCTTCCATTAATGCCGATGCCCGTTCCCTGATTAATTTTATCTCACGCTCATTCAATGTCTTTAATTTGTCTCTCATATTGATGAGAGCCATACCCAATGTGTCTTTTTCACTTAAAGGAGTATGTGTGGCATTGAAATTTCCTTTACCTATTTCATGAGCAAAAGCCCGTGTGCTTTTCAGGTTTACTACCAGCTCATTGATAGCCGAAGTGATTTGCCCGATTTCATCATCACTTAATACATATATTTTATTGTCCGGTATAATGCCTTTAGACAGATCGGCTATAACATTTTTTAGTTTAAGAATCGGTTGAGAGATGGCATTGGAAATAAAAAGAGTGGCAAGTATAATGACTACAAAAATAATTGCTGTAATAATAAGTAAATAATTTCTTAGCTGAATGATAGGGGCCATCGCTTCAGTCATGTCCATCTCAGAAATGATTGCCCATGAGATCCCCGGGACATTTATTTTTTTGTAAATACTGATTACTTCTATTCCCCTGTAGTCGGAAATGATATTTTTTCCGGATTGTTCTTTAATTCCATTCTGTGCGGCTACAGTTTCTACTCTAATTGTTAATGGTGCTCTGGCAGGGAAAAAACGGGAAGTTGATCTCATGCGGAAGTCATTTCCCACCAGATAGGTTTCCCCGGAATTTCCCATTCCTGTATTCTCATTTAAAATCTCTTGTATTTTTTTAAAATCATCCAGGATCAGGAGATAAGTGGTTTCAGAAGTTTTCAGGTATGTATAGGGAATGAAATACAGAATGACAGTATTGCCATTTTTAGAAAAGGCAGAAATATCTGCCATATGTACTTTGTAATCTTTTTTATTTTTAATACCGGCAAAATACTTTCTGAATTCAGGTTCCCTTATATTCTGGAAGAAAGGTATATCTGTATACCGGAAAACGATAGTAAGATTATCATCAGCAAGAACCATATTCTCAAACTGGTATAATTTTTTTATCTCACCGACAGTTATTTCACTTGTGTTTTTTTTAAGAAGAAATTCCAGGTCTTTCTGCATACCTGCATAATAACTTTCGATTTGATCTCTTTTTAAAATATTTACAGAGGTAAGCTGGTCTATCGTTTTTTGGATAAGGGCATTCTTTAAAATGTTGTAAAATATATAAGATATCAGCGAGACTGTCAGCAGGCTGATGATGACGTAGGAGAGAAATATTTTATTTGAAATTTTAAGATTCTTCATAAAATTTCAACGAAAATACACCTCGTATTTCATTTTAGCTAATGATTATTTTCTGAGAATAGTATTTTCCTTCAATTTGAACATATATCATATAAACACCTCTGGAAAATTTACCTTCTATGTGGATGACGGTTCTCTCGCAGGTAACATTGCAGGATGCCTGGTCTAAAAATATTTTTTTCCCTTTGAGGTCGGTGATGGTAACGAGCGCTTTGGTTTTTGCTTTATATCCAGAAATATTCAGTATGATAATGCCTTTCTTTTTAGGATCATAAGAGGCATGTACGCTCTGGGAATCTTTGCTTGCTTCCTTGTTGGTGGAAAGTACCCTCCCGTCAGGTGCGAAATCGTAGACTGTAGGATTCGCAACTCCATGGGTGATCTGCACCTGACTGAAGCCGGGAGGATAAATGTGAACGGATAATGCGCTTAATAATAATCCATTCACTGATAAAGAGAAAAAAACTTTCATAGCTGGTTGAAAGTGTGAGATGATAACAGCAGATAAAATTATATGTTGGAGAGGAGTGCCTTGGAAAAGACTAAATAGTATTTTATTGGTTAGTTATCGCGTTTGAAAAAATTTTAAAGCGGATAGCAGATATAAATATGTGCTATTCTGAAAAAAATACAGGTTAAAATATGTATTTATTGCAAAGGTTAAATAAGGAAAGTCTGTATAATAAAATAGATTAAGGTATTTGGATGGGTAATTCAAAATTCAGCATTCAGCATTCAACATTCATAATTACTTTACTTCACCAACGGCTCAAAAAAATCTTTTACCACCGTTTTCATAATGCCATCGCTGATCGATGACCAGACATACGATAAAAATCCATCTTGCGGTTTTCTGGCGTAATCTATAGTGGCATTGACGGGGCCTTTATTTTCCTCCTGCTTATTATCATTCTTCAATACAAAATTGGCAATTTTGGAAAAGAATTTTTTCACCTTGCCGGTTTTTTTATTGACGATCTTAGCATTAAGATTATGATATAAAAGCACCATATTTCCATCTGCTTTTCCATTGACCACATTGACTTCAAAGCTTTGCGCTTCGATGCTGCCGCTTTCAAGGCGCATGCCGCCATATTCCAGGAAGCTGTTGAAATTCGTCGCTTCAATCGGGCCAAGGCTTCCTTTGTAGTTGCAATTGAAATCCTTAGTAAGCAGAGGTACTTTAATATCCAGTTTAAGCAGTCCCTTTCCCATTACCAGCATCTTTCCTTTTATCCTCGCAGGATTTTTCACACTCATCAGCTTAGGGTCATTGGTGATATTGCTTATGGTAAGATTTGCTTTTTCAAAAGTTAAGATGCCCGGCTCTTTCACATCAGGTGCGTAATTAATATATTTTATGTATGCATTGTTGAAATTTACACGGTCAATTCTCAGATAGGTTGGTATAGCTTTCATCATCTCGTGAGGCATGACGCCTCGTGATACCGATTGTTTCAATCTTTCATCATTGGTGATTTCCAGGTTCATGCCGGATACATCTATTGATTGTATGCCAATACCATCTGCATATAAAAGCCTGTGGTAATCTATGCCGGCTACATCAACACGCTGGGTATAATTTTTATAAATGTATTGTTCGCCTTTTTCAGAAGGATGTAATTGTGCAATTACCAATCCATTGGCATGCAGGGAAGCATCTGCCGATGCAGCGCTGAGCGATTCAATGTTTACTTTTAAATTTTGCGGTGCAAGCCTGCTTTCAAAATCAGTAAGGCTCAGTTTCAGGTTATGCCAGTAGTTTCCGTTTTTTAGGGTGATGGTGTCTACTTTTATATCTTCCAGATCAAGAAAAATATTATCCGCCTTTTGTTTTACAGATCCTTCCTGACTAATAACGTTCGTATTTATTTTTCCATCTTCTATAGAAAATTTATCCATGGTGAAGCTGTAGGCGATATAGGGGAGTATGGTCTGTAAAAAATTCTGATTAGCGTTCTTGCCTGCAGCGGTGTCGTTTTTTGCAGGAGTTGTCATATGGTAAGTGACATTGATATCCGGTGAATGCACTGTCATGGTTCCCATCGAAACTTTTTTCTCCTTGAAGAAAAGCGAAAAATTAATATTCTTATTACTGATGCTTTTTATAAAGCATTTGTAATAATCGGATGTGTCGGATTTTTTAGAAGTGTCTGCCGGAACAAATGAGATGTTCTCAATATTCAGGGAAGAGTCTGCATAGGAACCGCTGATTTTTCCCAGGTTCAGTTTAAACAGCTGATCGCTTGTGATAAGCTCATAATTGCTAAGGCTGAAATTTACATGATCGGTATATAAAGCTTTTCTTACAGAAGAAGTATCAATCACTATTTCTTTCATCTCAAGGAAAATACTGTCAGCATGCTGTCTGGTAAGACCTGTTTCTCCCCGTACATTGTACTGTAGTTTGGGTCAGCGTTAAAAGTTGGGGAGTAATTGAAAAAAGGATAGTTTTGGGATAAAAAAATTATCGAAACAATAGA
>JAIERY010000358.1 GCA_019746425.1 Cytophagaceae bacterium | reverse complement strand
ATTTTTAATATACTTCATAGCAGTATTATGTATCATACCGACTTCAGTTCTTAAATAGTATTCAAAATCTACCGCAAACTTGTGGTTTAATTCTGCCAGCGCCATATCACTACGGTTGTACTGGTGCTTCATAAAATCAATAATCCTCCGCTTTGTGACTTCATATTTTTCTAATGTGGTCTCTTCTACTTCACTACCGATCTGAACTTCCATTAACTTATTATGATAATCAAATGCCTCAACAATGGTTTTCTTTTTTTCATAAAGTCCGGTGTACCTGTTTTTGATAGTCTCAGCAGTGATCATTTCTCCGTTAGAAAGCATTTGATTGTAATGTTTCTCAAGATTACCCCTTACCAGGTTGATATAGGAATTTAATGTCCGGCTTTCTTCTGTGTTGCCTTTAGCAGATTCACTTTTTGAATTCCACTTATCGGGTGTAATGCTGCGCTTGGTTGAAAGTTCTGCACGCTTGCCGTTAACTGTGATACGTGCATAGATTGGTACTGCTCCGTTTTTTATTTTGGATTTGTTTATCCAAAATAATACTGAAAAGGTGTGGTTCGTTTTCATAATATTTGAATTGTTTTGGTTGAAAAATAAGACTGTGAATTAATAAATTCTGCGACCTTTTAATTCATTTTAAACTACTGTAATCCAGATAGTTAAGTCTTGTTTTGTGACCTAAATCCAAATATAATATTGGTAACCGAAAAGGTAACTTATTTGATAGGAATTTTTAGTTTTGATTGATTAGTGAGAAACTAAAAAACCGATCAGAACATTGATTCTAATCGGTTTTAGTTAATTTTGGGATTGTAAGCAAAGACCTTGCGGGTTTTTAGTCAGTGGACAGTTGACTGCAGACTGTCGACTTCTTCACTTCTCCTCATAAAATTTCTTCATCACATACCAGGCCTTCTTTTTAAATCCTTTATCGGAAATCAATCCCTTTCTGTTGTAGCCATCCTGTATATTCGGGAGATGTCTGCGCGGAGAACGGAAATCCACCATGATCCATGGAGTGCTACCTCTCAGGAAAGAAATATTTTTAAGCATATACACCTGGCATTTGTAAAAATGTTCCTGGTATTCTTCGGTCCAGATTTCATCGGCGCCGCCATGATGATTGTATAATGCTTCTGCGCCAAATTCACTCATCACCAAAGGCTTGTCATAAATGGTCTTCCATACTTTGGCGCTGCAGCTTTCTGCGGTACCGCCGTACCAGCCGATGTATTCATTACAACCGAGCACATCCAAATATTGCCCTAATGGATCATCCAGCATCATGGTGTTTCCATCGGTGCGGTGAATTTCCAAAGCAGCAGATATCAACCGTGTAGGATCGAGCGTACGTGCCTGGGTAGCTAATTTACCTATGAAAATATTCCTGGATTCTTTCACAGGAGTTTCATTGGCCATAGACCAGATGATCACCGATGCTCTGTTCTTATCACGTGTGATCATTTCAGTCAATTGATTTTTGGCATTGGCAAATACTGTATCATTTTCATATTGTATCGTCCAGTACACCGGAATTTCAGACCATACCATCAAGCCCATCTGATCTGCCATTCTTACCATCCATTCGTTATGAGGATAATGAGCAAGCCTCACATAATTACAGCCCAGCTCTTTGGCCCAGCTTAATAATTGCTTTGCATCATCTATCCCATTGGCTCTTGATCCTCGCTGCGGAGCTTCTTCATGAATGCAAACTCCTTTGAGAAAAACAGATTTCCCATTTAGTAAAATATTCTGTCCCTGTGTCTCAATGGATCTGAAACCGATCATATCAATAATAGTATCCGTGGAAGTAGAAAGAATCACTTTATATAATTTGGGATTCTCAGGAGACCATAACTGCAGTTGTTTGGAGAAAGCAATTTTTACTTTACCTGATTCATCGGTTTTAAAAACCGTTTCAAATTTTGCTTCCGGAATGGAAAGTTTCACGGCATCGGATTTCTTTGAACCATCAAGCTGTATCCACCCTTCCACATCTTTCATGCTTCCGTCTTTCAATTGAATAAAATAATCCTGTATAAACGTTTCAGGAACTTCTAGCAGATATACATCCCTGGTAAGTCCGCCATAGTTCCACCAGTCTGTATTCACGGTAGGGATACCATCTCGCTTTCTTTTATCATCTATCTTTGCCACTACAAAATTATCTTTCTCATTGAGCATACCGGTTACTTCAAAATTAAAAGGAGTGAATCCGCCTTCGTGCTTTCCAATCTTTTTTCCGTTCAGATAAACATACGCTTCATAATTGGCTGCGCCGAAATAAAGAAAAGTCCTTACACCGTTTTTCTTCGGATAATCAAATGACTTTTTATACCAGACTGTTCCTTCGTATAATAAAAGTTTTTCCTTCTGGGAATTCCAGTCTCCGGGAACGTTCAGGGTTTCGCTTTTATCAAAGTCATATTCTATTAAATGTGTTTTTGTCTTTGGTTTTTCATTAAGAAAATAACCATCGGTCTTTTCCTGGTAACGGTAATTATAAAATCCATTCTCATATGGATCTACAATAATCTGCCACTGTCCGTTTAAGCTGATTTTATTTCTGCCTTCGGGATTGTGAACCAGGCTTGCATACTGAGCGCCTGCGGAAAAAGATACTAAAAGAAAAAATACAAATACTATTCGCATATTATTACAAAATAATTTTTCTCCGAATATATCAATTCTTCCCGAATTATCTGAATAAGATAAGCTGGCAGGAAAAACCATAAAATTAAATAAAGGGTATGATTACCTCATACCCTTTATAAACCAAACGACTATTAATTCGACAATTAATAATTACTGTTTCAGAAATTTACTGGTAAATGTTGCCGTCTGCGTATGTACTTTAATTATATAGACACCAGGACTGAGCATGGAAAGATTAATTTCTCTGTTGCTGTTTCCTTTCGTGTAATCGATCTGATGAAACATCACATTTCCCAGAATATCTAAAATAGTGATCTGCGCTCCCGACTCATTAAAATTTCCTGAAAGGACCAACTGATCCTGAATCGGATTGGGAGAAATGCCGAACCCACTATTTACTTCCTGTGATGAATTATCAGGCGCGCTAAGCTCATCCGATAATTTGGCATTGCAATTTGTTCCAGCAACATAACTATGAGGGTTGGCACTGGAATTTCTTTCTGTCATGGTGTTTCCTATTCTATAAGTAAAATAAAAAGTAATTTTTGAGCCGGAGGCAGCAGTAATGTCTCTGGTATAGTTTCCATTAGCATCCTTCGTCATTTGCACTCCTATGTAACCTCCGTTGTTGATTTTATAAGTAAGAATTACAAGTGTAGTTCCTACAACAGGTCCCTGGGGAATAAATTTCATCGTAACCATATTGCCGCTCGACGATGCATTATAACTATAATCTCCGTTGGCTACACTCCCGCTGCATCCTGTCGGGGTCGGCGGCGGAGGAGGCGTTGTGGTAGTATCGGTAGATAAAGACAGCAATGGTTTGTTGGCTGCTGCTTCTTTCGAATTCCAGACCACATTGCCTGTAGTAACTGTCACATTCTTCAGATCAAATGATACTACATTTCTGCCTGCAGCTTTTTCCGACTTTACATAAGCAGTCACATCAAAGGTATAATACCCGGTAGTTGTAACGGTTGTATTTGAAATGGCTGCACCGCTTGCAGGTTTGTTGTTCCAGGTCAGCGTAGTCTCTGACCAGACAGTGTTGGATACTGCATGAATATTCACCACTGTATTTGCTACAGGTGTATTGCAATACACTTTTACTTCTGCTTTGGTAATATTCTGATTGACCGTACTCAGGTCAAAAGCAAGGTATGTTTCACGGTTGAAACCATTATCAACTGCTCCTGAGTTTTTAGTCATCAGGTTATTTACATCGCTTACTCCATGTGCAGTACCGGCAGATGCACCATCTCTTACATAAGCATCTTTGAGCACTGCAAGGTTGATGTTTCCAACAGGTGTGCAATCAATAGCATTTACTGCAAGTGACTGTGCATTGCCTGCACAGCCGCTTGCAGCAGTTTCTCTCACCGTAATATTTCCTCCCGTGCCTGCAAACTTTACAGAAACAGAATTTGTACCTGCTCCTGAAGTAATGGCAGTTCCTGCCGGAACTGTCCAGGCATAAGAAGAACCTGCCGTATTGCTTACTGCATAAGTAGTCGCTTCGTTATAGCATACTGAACTTTTACCCGCAATGGCAGAAGTAACAGGCAAAGCATTCACTATTACATAATTTGTTTTCGTTTCTGTATCATTTCCATTGGCGCCTGATACTATAAGGCTTACTGTTTTTGAACCGGCTGTATTATAAGTGACTGCATGCGGACCAGCGCCTGTAGCAGTGGCTGGTGTTGCTCCTGTACCGAAGTTCCAGCTGTAAGTGGAAATAGTGCCGGTAGAAGCATTGGTAAATATTACAGTCTCTCCTGAACACACAATTGATTTATCCGAAGTGAATTCTGCAGTCGGTCCAACAATACCGATCGGAGCGCCGTTGTATGCACCAATGTGCGGATTGGTCGTAGCAGAAACAGCGTTTCCGAAGTAATCTTTATTTCCATTATTAGCGATTACTCTTCCTGAATTAAGCGCGGGAGAACCTGCTTTCAGCTTATAACCATCAACGGTATTCATTCCCGTTCCACCTGTACCAGGAGCTACTAAAAGCGGATCTGTAGTAATCAGATTGGGATCAGCAGGTTTGGAAGCAGAACCATAAATCAAATTATTATTCCATTGCGCAACCTGTCCGGCTGAAGCAATCTGAATAGGGCCTCCCCCAAGCTTATATATAATGTTATTATAATATGCGCTCGAAGCCATTGCCTTATCAGAAAATGCGGCGTTGGAATTTGCGGAAATGTAAAAGGTATTATTGTAAAAAGTAGCAGCGCCTCTTGTAGGATTCCCTCCCGGATCATAATCAGAAAAATTAATTATGTGTCCGCCTTTTGTCCCATCATTCTCACTGATATTGTATCTTACTATGGTTTTAGTAACACCATTCATCACCAGCAAAAAGCCGCCTTCATTGTCATGGCTGTAGTTGTACTGAAAAATTGTGCCATGCGCATCGAAGTCTGCATCAAAACCCTGACCGTCTAAAGCACCGCGCGTGTTATACACTTCATTGTATTGAAACACAGTATTGTCTACGCTTCTGCACCACAAGGCAACACCATAAGAAACTAATCCTTCATTGGCATTATGATTTTCATAGGCAAGATTATTTTCTACGATTGCGCCATTGGTTAATCTCAGGATCATCCCATCGCCAGCACAATGATGAATTACATTGTTTCTCACTCGCATATTGGTGATCGGCTGATTGCCTACTACACTTGCCTGCGTAGAAGCACAGGAAATACCTACTCTCACAATATTATATACTTCGCAGCCTTCAATAAGCACATCATCGAATCTTGTAGCAGTCCCGCCACCGGTAATGCGAATGCCGATACCTCCTGTATTTTTTCCAGTCATATCAAAAGTATATCTGCCTTTGATATCATGGATCTCAAGATTCTTCAGATGAATGTGAGGATGTGTATTTCCATCGCTCGCTCCTACCCTTACTCCGAGCCGGTCTCCTTCTGCGGCGGAGTTGTTGGTGATTTCCAGATTATTGATCTCCCAATAATCCTGGTTGTTCAAAGTGATCACTGGGCCATTGGCGCCATTTCCATTGATCAATGGCTTGCTGCCCGAGCCATACATATCAATAATGAT
>JAIERY010000196.1 GCA_019746425.1 Cytophagaceae bacterium | reverse complement strand
ATTTTAAAATCAAGATTTCCGGCAATATTGAGAAAGACCGTGAAAAATTAAAGCTCTTACATAAATCATCTACCAAGATCAGGGTGCGGCTGGACGCCAATAATCTCTGGAAAGAATATAAAGATGCAGCAGCATACCTGCGGGCGCTGGAGCATCCTGTCTTTGCGATCGAAGAACCTCTGCCTGCCGGAGAATATAAAGCGCTGGAAAAAATCAGCAGAGACTGTAAAATAAAAATAATACTGGATGAAAGTTTTTTAAAAGCGGAAGACTTTGAAAAAATTCCAGGTGATGCTTCCGGGTGGATCATCAATTTAAGAATTTCAAAAATGGGCGGACTGATGCGCTCGCTTTCTGTAATTGAAAAAGCGAGAGAGGCAGGCATCGGCGTAGTGGTCGGTGCGCAGGTAGGAGAAACCAGCTTGCTTACCAGAGCCGCGCTTACAATTGCTAATTCCTGCAGAGACATTCTTATGGCACAGGAAGGCGCATTCGGCACTTTACTTTTACAGTCCGATATCTGCGATCCGCCATTAATGTTCGGCCAGAAAGGTTTATTGAATTTTTCGCCGGCGTCTCCTTATGGTTTTCAACTGAAAGTAAAAAAATAATGAACTTATCGTTAATGCCTGTGCTTTTGTTTTTGGTCAGCGTGTCAGTCGGTGATTACCAATTTGCCTGTGTAGATTTTGTTATCCGCTGTCAGGCGAAGGAAATATAGACCGCTTGGTAAGTTGTCCCGGTAAAAAATAATTGTCTGCCCAGTGAGATTATCTATTTGATTTACTGTCTGCCCGCACAAATTGTAAACTGTCAAAGTAGCGTTATTTAAATTTTTACTTACTTGCAAAGTTGTCTCGGATGAAAATGGATTTGGATAAACAGAAATTGTTTTATCGGATGCTGTTACATTATTTATTCCTGTTGTCGTACAACCTCCTCCAACGGCATTACGAACAATATCTTCCACACGAAGATTATTTCCAATAACTGTATAGAAAGGAGCTGTGGAAAAAGTAAAAATAACTCCTGTAAGATTTCTGCAACGGTCAATCCAAAAACTTGTTCCGAAAAGCCCGTCACCGCTGATTTGCTCAACGCTGTTTGAGGTGGGATTATAAACATCTTCCCAGCAACCAATGCCATAACGAACGGTGTCTTGGTTGTATGGAGTGTAAGGAGAATTGATTGGAAAAGGAGTATATATAATTGGGGCTACATTAGTTTGGTCATTCCACATTTCCTGAATAACTGTTGAATCAATTACTTGTATGTTATTGATTTTCCCGTTGTTCAAAATCATGGAAGCAAATTTTAAGATATCAATCGGTGTACTTGTCATTCCACCTCCAATACGCGGATTAATCAGAGAGGATTGAACATATTTACTTGAAGACGAAAGTCCACAGGGAACAGCAATAGTAGTGTTGAATAAATTATTCCACGATTGTCCTGAGGCAACCTGGGCGACAGCGCCTCCCAATTGCATAGAAACGCCACCATATTCAAATTTTGTTCCGGGAATGTATGAATAAGGAATATTTGTAATTATGGAATCTGCACATTGCAGTAAAGTTATTGAACCATTTTCTACATAACTGCCCATTGTGGTGTCTTGCCCCGGCCATCCTGCTGTATGTGAAAACAGTTGCCGGATGGTGCAACCGCCTTTTCCATTCAGTGTTGCAATAGGGAAATATTTCCCAAGTGTATCGTTAAGAGAGATTGTTCCTTGAGAAACCAAACTAAGAATAACAGCGGCTGAAAAAGTTTTGCTTACCGATGCAACCAGCTTAACAGTAGTGCTGTCGTAAGTTCCAAGCGCCTTATAATAGATAAGTGAATTCCCTTGCTTCACCATACAAACTACATTGCCATTGTAAATTGTACTTTGAGTTGCGATGAGCTGTCTGCCAAGGTAAAATCATAACTCTGACTGAATGATTTTACAACTAATAAGAACAAAAGAAATGTCGTATAAATTTTTTTCATTTTGTTTTGGTTTTTTACTTTTTTTATGATGGATTTGAAAAATATTCAGTCGTCTCACAATATTGACGCCTAACGGTCTGCAGATTGGCGAAGGCGATTATCAGCACAAAGGTTAATGCGGAGAACTGAACCGCCGCTTTTGCCAAACCGCTATTAGCGGCAGTGTTTATATTTCGTCTATGCGCTGTCAAGTTAATAAAGTTAGTCCGGTTAAATCTGCTTTTCCATTTTAAAGAAATTCATAGGTCATCCGGTCTGCGAGACAATCTATAAATTGAATACCTTTTAGCTTTTTGCTCTTAAAAAAAGTATTTGTAATTGTTGCTTTATTAAAAGTTACTTTTGAAAAAGAGCAGTTGTCAAAAGAGCACCTCTCTATTTTACCATTAAAAACTGTGTCAGAAATATGCGATAATTCAAATGTCGATAGTTTCCAAACAGCATTTTCTATTATGCAATTTTTAAGTTCTGTTGTCTTTAATTCAAAGCCTGAAAAATTCGCATTTGAAAAATTACAGTTTCTAATTTCACTTGCCGAAAATTCCGTGTCTATGAGTGAACATTCAACAAACAGATTGCTCTCTAAATTAGAAGCCTGAATCTTACTATTTCTCATATCAGAATTAGAAAAATCGCAACCTACAATATTGTTGGCTTTGAGTATTAAATCGGACAAATCAGAACTAATAAATTTACAGTTCTTCATATTTGAAGTACTGAATTTGTCTCTAAGGTTATTTAATCCGGAAAAGTCTGCGTCAACCCAGTTACCAGATGACATATCCCAATTCAAACCATTTTTTTGTTTCTGGTGCTCACCCTTTTTCCTGTCTAAAGGTTCAACACTTATCGTTCCTGTGTCAACAGATTTGAAGCTTTCGGAGAAATAGTTAAGGTCAACACCGAAAATTTCAGCAAGGCGGCATAATGTAGTAATGTCAGGCATTGATTCACCTCGTTCCCATTTTCCGACTGCTTGAGAACTGATAGATACTTGTTGTGCAAGTTCTGCTTGCGAAAGATTAATTTTCTTTCTTGCTTCGGTAATTTTATTGCCAATTGATTTTGAATTCAGCATCATATTATTTTGTTTTTGTGATGCCACAAATTTATTTGGTGTCATGTCGTTATACAAATAGGGTCCACTACTATTAGTTACTTTTACGCTACTTTCAGTTGTATTCCGACAACTTTAAGTTGTAATGATCTCGTTTGTCAATTCTGTTTTAATTTGTCTTAATGTCCTGGTTACTTGGTAGCACTTCACTGGCGCGTGTCGCCAGCGAGGGTTTATTTTATTACTCAACATAGTCTGCTAATTTTTTAAGCGATGAAATTGTTCCTGCTTCATTGTCTTCCGGTTTGATGCCTTTTGGAATATTTGTAAAAAAAAATGTCACTTTCGTGCCACCGTCAATGGGCTCAAGCCTTACTTCACTATTCATTTTCTCCTGAAAGGCAGGGTCTGTACTTTGAAATGAAATTCTCTCAACTATTTTTTTATTAGGAATGATTTCTATAAAGGTTGATGTAAATCTATCTTCCTTATCGTTGGTTTTACCTTTCATTTTCTTTTCAGCCTCTGGATAAAATAACGACATTTCATAGCCACCGCCTACTTTAAAATTGTAATTATGGACTTTACCTGTCATGTCTCCGGGTACTTGCCAAACTTCTATGGCTTTCGGGTCACTCAATGCCTGAAAAACTTTTTCAGGTGAAGCCTTGATTACCCGTGAGTTTTGTGTTGTCTGCATACTGCCTGGTTTTGTCAATTCTTCAATCCGAACTGTGTCATAATGGTTGCTGCCAACGATTAGTGTATAAAAATGTGCCGGGTTTAGAAGTACTGCTTTCTACTTCATCACATCATAAAGGCATATTTATACAATGTTATGCCCTGGATTTTTTAGTTTTATTCTATTTCAATGGAGGGCTAAATTCTTATAAACTTCATTGAATAAGAACTCTTTTATTACATCAGCCCGTTCAGTAAAAAGCTTTATAAGATCATCTGGTCGTCTGTTTCCTGTCCTAACCAGATAATCTTTGGTGGATGTCCAAAGTAATCTGATAGCTTGTAAAAATCTGCATCAAATGTTACAATTGCATAATCATTGTCTTTGGCAAATTTCCATCGGTTTTGTTTTCGGGTTGAATCTCTCTTACCTGTCTGGCATCCCGAAAAACTATAGATAATTTTCTAACCAGCCGAAAGGATATATTCTGTTCCAATAAAAGTTTCATCAGGCAATCCCTGATTTTATGTTCTTTATCCGCTGCATATGCTAGGCACACATGAATATTTTTTCGGGATAGTCATCAATAATTTCTTTATTAAGCATACCGGATGCCAATCAACTTAATACATCATATACAGATATGCGGGTTCCTTTAATACAAGATTTCCCAAAGCGAATTTCAGAGTTTATCGTTATAATTTCTTGATAATTCATAGATTTTCAGGCTATTTATTTAAATATACAAAAAAGTATCCGATTATTTATAGTGTTTACACAAGCCACCAATATGCCGTTTTAAGCTATTGAGTGTCCGAATTATTTTAAAGGTCTTGATGTCATTTGGGTCTTCCTTTATTTTAAAAGGCAGAGTCATACAAGCTAAAAAACTAAAATTTCTCCTTCTGCAGTCTTGTCGAAAATTTTCCCATCTTTGATTGTATAAAGTCTAAAAATTAATACAAGTCGTGTGATCGTATATACAGCAAAAATATACTGGAATTGCGAACCGCAATAAATTTATTCATTTCAATCCAAACCTGGAGATCAATAACAAAACACTTTACCTTGGAAGAAAACAGCCGCGGCAATCTGATTATTAATGAAAGAATTTTTTGTTATTGGAAAGTTCACACAGAGACAACAAAAAAAGAAATGGAGGCTGATAAATCAGGCCTCCATTTTTTACTCTAACTAAATAATACAAACTCTGATAACTAACTTTTTGAAATTACAATCAAGCGGGGAGAGAACTCCTTTTTCCCGATGCGGTTTTTGCGATTCATATTTTCTGTAGAAAGCTTCGACAACATTAACACTACAAGCATGAGAATGATCCTCGATGCAAAGAATATCTTGTCTTTTCTATTAATAAAAAATGTTTTCATGGGACTTGCATTTTTAATTTTATATAATCAAAGCAATAAGCAACGGTATACAGCAAGGGCTCATTTCTTTAGATAAGGTATTTACTCTTGTTTTTTATGGCTCCTTACTCTTGCTCAAATTCATTTTGCTCTTGCTCCTCACACTTGCTGCTTTACTTCACCGGAATTAAGCTGATCGCAAAACCTCCTCCTTCTGCCAGCTTAAATATCTGCGTGGTATTCCTATCCACTTCCATCTTCACGATGTCAATTGCTGTAGGATTGTCTTTATAGTGAGAATCTTTCGTGTCCTGGTAAATCACCGCTTTGTATTTCTTTCCTTCCGGAAGGAAATTAAAATTCACCGTTATCTCTCTCTTGTTCTCATCAGTAATTCCTCCGACAAACCAGTTCCCTGTTCCTCTTTCCTCCCTTGCGATCGTTACATAATCGCCTACTTCTCCATTGAGCGCAACAGTTCTTTCCCAATCCACTCCCACATCCCTGATAAACTGGAAGGCAGGTTTGTTGATATAATTTTCCGGCAGGTCTGCCGCCATCTGGATTGGGCTATATATCACAACATATAA
>JAIERY010000050.1 GCA_019746425.1 Cytophagaceae bacterium | reverse complement strand
GTGAAGTTCCGGTTCCGAGAAATGTAATGATCAAAGCTGTAGCTGTGATTGGGTCAGTTCAATATAAAGTGATCTGTTTTTCTCACTTAACCTGGAAGCATCAAGCTCAATGGATTTTAATATTTCAATGAGACAGTTGATTTTCCCTTCAGCAGTAAAATATTTATTAACTATAGCTATTTTAGTGTCTTTCAATAAACAGTATCCCGCCTGGAAATTTCCTTTTTCATAACGTAATACATAATCAGATTCTGCGAATATATCTTCAAGCTTTGCCTGAAACTGAGGAGTATATTTTATCTGCATGTTATGCGGTATATTTTTTTACGGTTTCCACAAGTCTGTCAAAATCCAATGGTTTTGGAATATATTCATTGATGCCTACTTCAGTGAAATCCTGGTCAGAATAATTTTTTGCATTACCGGTGATTGCAATGATAGGTACTTGTGCTTTTTTCTTATCAGAAAGTTTTCTTATTTCTTTTGCGCAGGTCATACCATCCATCTGAGGCATGTTGATATCAAGAAGGATAATATCAAAAGCAGTTTTTTCCAATGCCTTCAATACTTCTTTTCCGTTTTTTACGGTGCTGATTTCGTAGTTTTGAAACTCAAGAATCTTTTTGGTCAGATTTTGTATTACTGAACTGTCTTCGGCGATTAAAACTTTTTTCATTTTACGTTTTAATTAGTTCTTTATAAAGGGTTTTAAATTCTAAAAATGCATTGTTTAAAGTTCGAAAATCTTCCTCGAGATTTTCATAATTTCTGCCCTTCATTTTCGCCTCAATTTCACGGGCATGCTTTTCAACTTTCTCAATTCCCAGGGTACCAGAGGTACCTTTCATAGCGTGCAAGTTATCCAAAATTACTTGAAAATCTTCGGTCTGGAGTGAAATTTTACAAACATCCAGTTGCTTTTCCGTCTCTTTTTCAAACTCTTTATAAATTTTGTACAATGTTTCCCCATTGGCAAAGCTCTTCAGCTTGTTGAAAACTTCCTGGTTAAAAACATGGGTATTGTCTACCGCAGGAGTAGTGGAAGAGTTATCCACATTTTTCATTTCTTTAGACTCAATATACTCCTTTACTTTTCCTACCAAGGTTTCTGATTTGATAGGTTTGGAAACATAATCATCCATTCCGGCAAGCAGGAATTTTTCCCTGTCCTCTTTCATAGAGTAAGCAGTCATCGCAATGATAGGAGGGAGGTTTTTGATTTTTAATTTCCTGATTTCTCTCGTCGCAGTGATACCATCCATTTTTGGCATCTGAATATCCATGAAGATGATATCGTATAAATTATTTTTTACTTTTTCAATGGCATCCATCCCGTTATCCACCATGTCTACTTCACATCCTGACTTCTTTAAAATTTCACTGGCCACCATCAAATTAATATTATTGTCATCGATTAATAATATTTTAGGTTTTTCGCCTGTAAAGGTATTTCCGATCCTGACAAAATCTTCTGTCTTCGTCTCAGGCTCATTTCCTCGCTTACTTTCATGAGCTTCAAATGTAAACCAGAAAGTGCTTCCTTCCCCAAGCTTTGTTCTTACCCCGATGTTTCCATTCATCATTTTGCAAAGCTCCTTGGAAATGGCAAGACCGAGTCCTGTTCCCGAATAGGCTTTGGTAGATGAATTATCCACCTGGCTGAAACTTTCAAAAAGCATTTTCTGATTTTCTTCCGAAATACCTATACCGGTGTCGGTGATCTCAACTTTGATTTTATTGGTATTGCCTTTCTTTTCTTCAAGGGTGATATGTATGGTCACACTTCCTTCATCTGTAAACTTGATAGAATTAGAAGTAAGATTAGAAAGTATCTGCAATAACCTGATTTCATCTGCCAGGATGAATCTTGGTACATTCTCTTCAATAGTATAAGAGAATCCTATTCCTTTAGTAGCAGATTGCTGGTAGAATAATGAGTAAAGTTTTTCAATAGTAGAATCCAGGTTGATCGAAGTGAGACGAAGCTGCATTTTACCTGCTTCGATTTTTGACAAGTCAAGAATATCGTTGAGAATTCTTAATAAGGTTTCAGAAGATTTTTTGATCGTCTGTACAAATTTCTTTTGTTCCTCATCGAGCTCAGTTTCATTCATCAGGTCAATCATGCCGATAATTCCATTCATCGGAGTCCTGATCTCGTGACTCATATTGGCAAGGAAACTTTCTTTTACTCTTAAAGATCTTTCCGCAATGTCTTTTGCTTTAAGCAATTCTTCGGAAGCTTTCTTAAGGAAAGTAATATCTCTTGCAACGCCATCCACTGCTACGGGCTTCCCGTCTTTATTGTAAATCAACCTGATGTTGGAGATGGCCTGTATGGTGGAACCGTCTTTCAGCTTCAGATTGGTTTCATAGTTTCTTACAGTTCCCGTTCTCAGCAATTGCCTGATAAGCTTACTTTGCTTTCTTGGATTTTTATAGAAATGAGAAATATGTTTTCCGATTAATTCTTCCTGGGTGAAACCACTAAGATCGCAGCCCGACGGACTGATCATGGTGATTCTTCCTTTTACATCGGTACGATAGTAAATGTCCTGGAAGGACTCGAATATGTTTCTGAATTTCTCTTCGCTTTCATGCACTGCCAGCTCAGATCTTTTCTTCTCTGTGATATCATGAGAAATACCGGATACTTCTTCTATTCTTCCATCCGGTAAGAAAATCGGGTTGAGGAAGGTTTCTCTCCAGATCTCATTTCCTTCCTTGTCATAACTTTTTGTTTCGAAATGCTGTGGGTGGCCTTTGAATGCTTCTGTATACCTGGCATTGACAAAATCATGATATGACTGATGTGCAAGCAGGAAGATCTGCGGCTTCTCTAAATTAGGATCTATTTCAGGGATTACGCCAAATTTTCTGAAGACGGCATCAGCATAGTTCTGGTTGAATGAGGTAAGTCCTCTGTTTCTGTTCACAGACCAGATCAGGTGCGAGCTGCTTTCAAAGATAGATTTCAAACGCGCTGTCTGATCAATGATTTTCTGCTCATTTCTCTTTCTCTCGATAGCAATAGCAATCTGTCCGGAGATAAAGTCGAGCAGCTCTAAATGTCTTTGTTTGTATTTGTTCCTGTCACTATGGCTTTTTACGGCGATAACTCCAATGGTTCTGTTTTCAAGTTTTAGGGGAACCCCCAGCCATATTTTTGGAGCAGGCCCAAGAAGCTCAACTGTTTTATCTTCTACCAGCTTTAAAATATCTTCCTCATAAAGAAAAGTTGGCTTCTCATGGAAGAGAGAATATTCGGTCAAGCCTTTGCTGACAGTACGTTGGTTGGTGATGTATTTCGGACCTATATTTTCATCTACATAATAAGGAAAGTTCAGAATATTTTTTTCCTTATCGTACAGTGCCACGTGAAAATTATTTACAGCAATAAGTGTTTTTAATTCCTGGTGAATATTATAAAGCAATGACTCCAGGTTATCGCTGTTGATGGTAAGGTTGGCGATTTTATAATATAGGTTCTGCGCTCTTTCCGCTCTGATTCTCTCGGTTGTGTCATGGAAGATACCCCGAAAGGCAATAGGTTTGTCATTTTCGTATCTTACGTTTACACCACCTATGATATTGATGTTTCTCCCGGTTTTGGTAGTGAAGACTGTTTCAAATCTTTCATCTGCTTTATTGCCTTGAAGAATTTTATGCAGATGGTCAAATGTTTCTTTCTGATATCCGGGATGGAGTATGTCTTTAAAAGTAAGATTAGCTATCTCTTCATCTGTGTATCCCAGCGTGTCTTTCCATGCACGGTTTACAAAAAGCAAATCTCCATTAAGAGAGCATACCTGTATTAAGTCGTTTGCATTTTCAATCAGATCCTGAAGCTGTTCGTTGCCTTCACGAAGTGATTTGATAATTCTTTTTTTGTCGGTAACATCTTCTCCGATCAGCGTCGCGCCCATCATTCCATGAGAGGAGTTCTGGATAATCACGTTGAATCTTATGCTTCTTACAGAGCCGTCATGGGCAAGTAATTTTCTTTTGATCCTTCCGCCTTTTTTGATCAGGTTCATATGTTCCTGATTCTGCTCTCCCTCGTCATAGTGCATGATTTCCCACCAGAACTTTCCTATGATATCAGAAGCCTGCTTGCCGGTAAAAGTTAAAAAGAAGTCGTTGCAGAAATTTATTTTTTCATCCGAATCTATGGTAAGAGATAGAAAGTCTATGCTTTCCAAAGCCGTCTGAAGTCTTTCTTCAGACTCGGCTTTAAGGCGGGTCATTTCCTCCTGCTTTAACTCGAGATCCTTCAGTCTGGCTTTTAATGATTCAATTTCTCCCTGAAGGTCTTCCCGGTTTTTCTCTAAAAGATCCATTTATTAGTTCTAATTTGGCTTTATAATGAGGGTATTATCCAAAGATAAACAATAAAAGGCTAAGAACCATTCCAAAATATTACCGAAACATTAATTAAAAAAATCCTTATTTTGTTGAAATTTTAAGGTTTTTAATAGAATGATCAAAATCATTTTCACCGTCACCAACGACCTTTGTTTCGACCAGCGCATGGACAGGATTTGTTCGGCCCTGGCCAGGGAAGGGTATGAAGTGACTTTGGTGGGAAGAAAAAAGAAAGCCAGTCCGGATCTGAAAGAAAAACCTTATGCTCAGAAACGTTTGTGCTGCTGGTTTAATAAAGGAAAGCTGTTTTACCTGGAATATAATACTCGCTTGTTTTTTTACCTGCTTTTTCGAAAAACAGATATTATTTCTTCCGTAGACCTGGATACTATTTTGCCCGGATTTATAGTTGCCAGGCTTCGCTCCAAAAAATTTGCCTATGATGCGCATGAATATTTTACGGAAGTAATTGAAGTAGCTCATAGATCAGCCGTAAAAAAAATCTGGCTGTCGGTAGAAAAATTTGTAGTGCCGCGCATCAGACATGCTTATACGGTTTCTGAAGGATTGAAAAAACTTTTTGAAGAAAAGTATTCTACCCGATTTGAAGTAATCCGCAATGTACCGGAATTGCAGGAGTATGAAGAAGCTGCCAAAGCAGAAAAATATATTATTTACATTGGAGCTGTCAATGCAGGCAGAGGACTGGAGGAATTGATTGAGGCGATGCCGGAAATTAATTCCAGACTTTATATCTGTGGCGACGGAGATATATATAAAGACCTGGTAAAACAAGTAGTCGATATGAAGCTTGAGAATAAAGTGAAGTTTTTCGGCTATATGGATCCTATGCATCTGAGAGACATGACAAGGAAAGCATACATAGGAGTATTGCTGCTTAATAAAAATTCCTTAAGCTATTATTATTCTCTTGCCAATAAATTTTTTGATTATATGCATGCCGGTATTCCTCAGGTAACAATTAATTTTCCGGAGTATCAATTGATTAATGAAAAGCATAAAGTAGCTGAGCTGATTAGCTTGGATAAAAAAGAAATCGTACATGCAGTTCATAAATTACTGGACAATCAGCTGTATTACGAAGAGCTGAAATCAAATACGTTGAAAGCAAGAGAAGAGTATAACTGGCAGTCGGAGTCTAAGAAGTTGGTTGAGCTATATAAGAAAATGTGCAGTTGACAATTGGCAGTTGGCAATTTGCAACACTGCTTGCCAACTGCCAATTGCTTATTGCCAACTTATTTTAAAAATGAATAAAAAACTAAGATCGGAAGAGCG
>JAIERY010000105.1 GCA_019746425.1 Cytophagaceae bacterium | reverse complement strand
TACATTAGACAAAAAAGATAAGACCACTGCTACCTTAAAAGTGAATTTAAAGGAAAATGATTATCAGGGTTTGGTTGCAGAGAAAGTAAAAGAATACAGTAAAAAGGTAAGTCTTAAAGGTTTCCGTCAGGGTAAAGTTCCTGCTACTTTAATAGAAAAAATGTATGGAAAAACGATCCTGATAGATGAAATCAATCATCTGCTGTCTAAATCTATTAATGACTACATCAAGGAAAATAAAATCCAGATTTTAGGTGATCCTCTTCCTGATACCGATGCTTCTCAGAAAATCGACTGGGAAAACCAGAAGGATTTTGAATTCAACTATAATATAGGCCTGGTTCCCGAATTTAAATATGAACTGGAAAAATTAAAAATCAATAAATATACAATTGAGGTGGATGAAAAAGGAGTAAAAGAAACCGTTGACAATCTCAGAAGTCAGTATGGGCAAATGACCAATCCTGAAGTGAGTGCGGAAGGAGATTTTATATATGGAGAATTAAAAGAAACAGAGGGAACGTTTACCACACAAACACTTATTCCTCTAAATAAATTAAGCAAAAAAGAATTAAAGAATTTTGTCGGGCTTAAGAAGGACGACAAAATTCAATTTGATATCAAAAAAGCATTCGAAGATGCAGGAGATATAGCTTATATCACAGGGCTTCCAAAAGAAGAAGCGGAGAAAAAAGAAGGTGAATTTGAACTTACGGTTTCCAATATCAGCAGATCTCAGCCTGCAGAATTAAACCAGGATTTTTTTGATAAAATTTTCGGAAAAGATACTGTAAAGTCTGAAGAAGAATTCAATAATAAATTAAAAGATACTATTCAGGAAAATTATACCAGAGAAGCCGAGAACCAACTGCAAAGAGAAATTCAAAATACGCTAGTAGACAATACTTCAATAGAATTCCCCGATACATTTTTGAAAAAATGGCTCCTGATTTCCAATGAAGGAAAGATCACTGAAGAGCAGATAGAGAAAGAATATCTGTTTTATATTAAGGAACTTAAATGGACTCTTATTAAAAATAAAATCGGCGAAGACAGTGATATCAAAGTTGAAAATGAAGAGGTTGTCGGAAAAACAAAGGAGTTAATTCTTCAGCAATTCGGAAACATGCCGGTAAGTGAAGAGATGGATGAAAACATGAATAAAATTGCCGACAATTATTTAAAACAGGAAAAAGGCAAAAATTTCCTGAAAATTTTTGAACAGGTTTTCTTTGAAAAGGTTTTAGAATCTATCAAAAGCAAAGTGAAGATCCAGGAGAAAAAAGTAAGTGTAGATGAATTTAAAAAAGTGGCAGGTTTTTAAGGGTATAATGTATCAGGTATAAAGAATAAAGACTATTTGACTCTGACACAATCAATCAGAAAGAATAAACACTGACAAAACATCTGATTTCTTATACTTTATACATTTTTTGGTAAAGTTTTTGAAAAGTCCTTTAAAAGGACTTTTTTGCATTATATACAATTAAATTTTTAAGCTTGAATCAGTATGAACAATAGAGAAGAATTCAGAAAGTTTGCCATAAAAGATCAGAACATTGGAAGCAATATTGTTGATCAATATCTTTCTCATATGGAAAGCATGGCCTATCCCAACATAAATAATATGACTCCCAACATTGTGGAGGAAAGACAAATGAGGGCTACTGTATTAGATGTTTTTTCACGTTTAATGGCAGACAGAATCATTTTTCTCGGGACAGCAATAGATGATTATGTTTCAAATATTGTTGTTGCACAATTATTATTCCTGGAATCAGTAGATTCTAAAAAGGATGTACTGATGTATATCAATAGTCCAGGAGGATCCGTATATGCAGGTCTGGGAATATATGATACCATGCAATATATTAATCCGGATGTTGCTACAATTTGTACAGGTCTGGCGGCATCTATGGGAGCGGTATTGCTTTGTGGAGGAGCAGCGACAAAAAGATCGGCTTTACCCCATTCAAGAATTATGATACATCAGCCATTAGGGGGTGTTCAAGGTCAGGCATCTGATATTGAAATTACAGCCAGAGAGATATTAAAACTAAAAAAAGAATTGTATGATATTCTTGCAAAGCATAGCGGCAAAACCTATGAAATGATTGAAAAGCATGCAGATCGTGATTATTGGCTAAAATCGGCTGAAGCAAAAGAATACGGCATCATAGATGAAGTATTGACACGTACCAAATAAAATTTTTCTTTCAGTTTGGTGTTAATCACTTAGCACCGACTGTCAGAAAAAATGTGTATATTGAGAATAATAATCGGGTAGAATTAAGGGAAAGATCAAAACAATTGGAAAATGGCTCAAATAACATGTTCATTTTGCGGAAGAAGTAAAAAGGATGTAACCCTGATGATATCAGGCATACATGCTCATATCTGTGATAAATGCATCACGCAATCACAACAGATTCTTGCAGAAGAAACAAAAATCAGAAATAAAAATACCAGTCCAAAGTTCAGTCTGATTAAACCTGTGGAGATGAAAAAATTTCTTGACCAGTTTGTAGTTGGTCAGGATGAAGCAAAAAAAATCATCTCGGTAGCTGTGTACAATCACTATAAGAGACTAATGCAGAAAAGCAGCGACAATGATGTGGTAATAGAAAAATCAAACATCATTATGGTGGGTGAAACCGGAACAGGTAAAACTTATATTGCCCGTACTCTTGCGAAAATTCTGCAGGTGCCATTTTGTATTGCCGATGCGACTGTTTTAACAGAAGCCGGATATGTGGGTGAAGACGTTGAGAGTATTTTAACGAGGTTATTACAGGCAGCTAATTACGATGTGGAAGCTGCGGAAAGAGGAATAGTATACATTGATGAAATAGATAAAATTTCCAGAAAAGGCGACAATCCTTCTATTACCAGAGATGTAAGCGGCGAAGGCGTACAGCAGGCTTTACTAAAGCTACTGGAAGGTACCTCTGTAAATGTTCCTCCTCAGGGAGGAAGAAAACATCCGGATCAGAAAATGATCAGCATCAATACGGAAAATATTTTATTTGTCTGCGGAGGAGCTTTTGACGGTATACAGAAGACAATCGGCAGCAGGTTGAATACACAGCCTTTAGGTTTTACGACCAAAGACAAACAAGGCGAAATCGATAAAGAGAACTTATTGCAATACATTACTGCACAGGATTTAAAATCATACGGTTTGATCCCTGAATTGATCGGACGCTTGCCTGTGATTACTTATCTTGAGCCATTATCCAAAGAAATACTCCGTCAGATCCTTATCGAACCTAAAAATGCCATTATTAAACAATATCAGAAACTGTTTAAAATGGAAAGTATCGAACTGGAATTTGAGGATGAAGCATACGATTACATTGTAGAAAAAGCGATGGCCTTTAAATTAGGGGCAAGAGGATTAAGATCTATCTGCGAAGCTATTATGACAGATGCCATGTTTGAGCTTCCTTCTCAGGAACAAGCAACAGGAAGGTTTGTGGTGACACGCCAGTATGCACAGGAGAAAATTGAAAAATCGAAGTTTAATAAATTAAAAGTAGCTTAACTTCATTGAAAGAATATTGAAGTCGGAGGTCTGAAGTCAGATATCCGACTTTTTATTTTCAGGCTTCTGAACTCTAACTTCTGACTTCAAATATCCTACCATTAATTTCGCAGCCTTTCCTGATGCGCCAGGAGAACCCAGTATATTTTTAACTTCTTTATATCCTCCTACCATATCTGCACGATATGCGCTATCGTTGAGAATATTGTTTAGCTCTGCTATAATATTTGCAGGAGTAAATAATCCTTGCAGTAACTCTTTAACTACTTCCCTACCCGCTATAAGATTAACCAGGGATATGAATTTTACTTTCAGAAGTGGCTTGCCGATAGCATATGACAAAGCCCCTGTTTTATAGCATACCACCTGAGGAACTTCAAACATAGCTGTTTCCAAAGTAGCTGTTCCAGAAGTAACTATAGCCGCGGCAGAATTAGACAAAAGATCATAGGTGTCATCATACAGCACTTTAATTCCCTTCTCTTCAAAAGGCTGATAATAAGATTTAGGGAGGTTTGTAACGCCCGCTATTACAAACTGATAATCGCCGAATGAAGGAATTACCTGAGCCATAGAACCCAGCATATTTTTTACTTCCTGTTTTCTGCTTCCAGGTAGTATGGCAACAATTGGTTTCTCATTCAGATTTTTATTTTTTCTGAAACTCATATCTGGTGTGAAAGCTGATACTGAATCATATACAGGATTGCCTACATAGTCCACTTCATAGTCATAACGTTTATAGAATTCTTTTTCGAAAGGCATCACTACAAACATTTTGTCAACGAGCGCTTTTATTTTATAAGCTCTTTTAGTATTCCATGCCCAAACTTTTGGAGAAATGTAATAAAATACTTTTAGCCCGTGTTCTTTGGCAAACCGGGCTATCCGCATATTGTAACCTGAAAAGTCTACCAGCAGCATTACGTCGGGCTTGTACTCAAGAATATCCTGCTGTGTTCTTTTTATTGCCTTTTTAAGAGTGGAAATATTTCTCAATACCGTCATAATTCCCATAAAAGAAATTTCCTGGTAATGAAAAAAAAGGTTCACTCCCGCAGCTTGGCAATACCCTCCTCCTATTCCTCTGAATTCCGCACTCGGATCTTCTTTCTTAATAGATTTAACCAGGTTGGAAGCGTGAAGATCTCCCGAACGTTCGCCACAGATGATATAATATTTCATAAGTCCATAGTCCATAGTCCACGGTATTTTTCTGCGGACATTCGACGTTAAGTTTTTTTAATTTTCCCCAAAATATTCTACGTAATTACGTGGGGTTTCATAAAGCTTAATGGAAGATAGCTTTGCTTTTGAGATAGCAGAAATTTTAGGAGCAAGAATATTCCATATTTCTATGGCAACATTTTCTGTACTTGCCATTTTTCCCTTCATAAAGTCAACGTCAACATTTAAATTTTTATGATCCAGTTTTTCAATTACTTCATTGCGGATAAGTACACTCAGTTTTTTTAAATCCACCACAAAACCCGTTTCAGGGTCGGGTATGCCTGCCACTGTTACTATCAACTCATAATTATGCCCATGCCAGTTGGCATTCGCACAGGGCCCAAACACTTCTTTGTTCTTTTCTTCACTCCATGATGGATTGTGAAGCTTATGTGCCGCATTAAAATGTTCTTTTCTCGAAACGTAAATCATATGCAAAGCTTAAAGTTTAAAGCTCAAAGCTCAAAGAAAAGCGTAATGCTTTAAGCTTTATCCTTTAAACTAACTGAATTTATAGTTCTTTTTCGACAGCAAATATACAAAGAAAGGAATTCCCAAAAAGGAAGTAATTACTCCAATAGGAATTCCGGAAGGGGCGTAAATTTTTCTGGATATCAGGTCACAGAGCAGCATAAACAGACCTCCCGCAAAAGTCACCAGGAGTATATTCTGCCTGCCATTCACCCCGTTTATCCCTCTAATAAAATGCGGTACCATTAAACCTACAAAACCGATAGGTCCGCATGTTGCTACCGAAAAGCCTGTAACCAGTGAAGAAGCTATCAGAATTATCCATCTGAGCCGTGTATCATTATGTCCTAAATTTTCTGTACGGGACT
>JAIERY010000377.1 GCA_019746425.1 Cytophagaceae bacterium | reverse complement strand
GGTGGCAATAGCCATTCCTCCGGTCCCTCCTTGCTTCAAGCCAAGGTTCCAGCCAAAGTACATTCCGGAAATGACGTATCCTACACCCAGTCCCCAGATCATTACAGGCGTAAGTGTTTTTTTAAGTTGGGAAGACATCTTTTAAATATATGAAAAGAGAGGTAAATACTGAAGTTTTCACGACTTTATAAAATTGTATTTTATAAAGCCATCAATCATTTTTTCAATAATTTTTTAAAACAGGTATTGAATTAAACCATTGTTGAAAACTCATTAAAAAAAACTACAGCTTTTGTGTATGGTTTAGATGTCTCATTTGTAGTAGTTATAAGACCAGCGAAAAAAAATATATGAATACCATCCAGGCTTCATTAAGTTCTTACACCGCATTCACAGGAATCAATATCAAAGACTGGGATAAGGGATGGAATTTTCCATCAGCCCATTCAAATATTTCAGATTCCGGCTATGTATTGCCCGTGACTCTTATCAGCTTCAATGCGCTTGAAGTGAACGGAGAAATTATCATTAAATGGATCATAGAAAACGAGATCAACAACTCTCATTTTTCTCTGGAAAGATCTGTCAATGGTAAAGATTTTACATCGATAGGCACCATAGAAGGAGCAGGTACCACCAATGAAGTTCAGTTTTATATTTTCGCAGACAAAAATGCTCCGTCTGGTTCTGTTTATTACCGTTTACTCCAATTTGACTATAACGGAAATTCAAATATCAGCAATGTAATACATATAGATATCAGAAAGTTTTCAGTATTGAAAGTTAACCCGAATCCATTTGACAATCATATCACCATAGAATCTACAGAAGCAGAACCGCTCGGTGAGTGTGATCTTACTTTAAAAAACAGCTATGGAAAGATTATTTTTTCTTCTCCTGTCAATTTTACCAATGACCAGAAGGTAGAAATATATTTACCTGATATTCCACCGGGAATTTATATTTTAAAAATTGTAAAAGGGGAAAGAATCAGGAAAGTAATGATGGTAAAGCAATAAAAAAGGGAACCTATTCGATCTGTAATCGGGCTAAGGGAAGAAATAATTTCTTCCCTTTTTTATTCTGCGACTTAGTCCTTTAAAATACAAAAGGACGAGATCCCCGCGTACGCGAGGATGACGGAGAGAGTTGGGCATTAATCAATTATGTAAGTCTATTAAGAGAATCACACATAGCAGACTATGCATTTATAAATTTCG
Source organism: Cytophagaceae bacterium (assembly GCA_019746425.1). Taxonomy (GTDB): domain Bacteria; phylum Bacteroidota; class Bacteroidia; order Cytophagales; family Cytophagaceae; genus JAIERY01. Next base: position 4,392 of record JAIERY010000377.1, on the reverse strand, counting down.
CACCTTGTTAAACGTCATTCCCGGCAGGCGGGCTTGTCCCTTTAGGGGGAATGACGAAAAGACGAAGCATTTACTCTTCAACTGCCTCCTTGCCCTTCTCAAAAATATAATTCAAAGTAATCTGGTAGGTATTCACGTTGTTGCGTCTTGCGCCAAATGGCATAGAGTAGGAAAAATATAAATCCATGTTATTTTTTAATACTGGAAATCCTGAAAGTCCGGCAATCCATACAAGCCCTCTCTCTGATCGGTAGCTGCTTCCCGCAGAAATAAATTTCCCTATCACCGCTAGCAGCGCTATATCTGCCTCTATATATTTCTTATCAAAAAAATTAAGCATCAGGTGAGAATTCAACAGAAAATTTTCATTGATCAGTAATTTCCTGCTTCCTGTAAAACTTAAATAAGGAGCTAGTGTGAATTGTTCCTGTATAGGTCTGAGCTTTCCATTGAAGAACTGATTAAGAGATACCCCGGCATGGAATTTATCAGAGTACAACCATAATCCTGCATTGCCGTCATAGTTAATATCAGATCCCGATGAGTAACTGGTAGAACCCCGAAATGAATAGTTGGCAAATCCCAGCGATACTCCGGCATTTAAATAAGTAACAGGTCCGACAGGAATATGAAGTGCATAATTTCCATAAAATCTTGTTCGCTGAATAGGCTCACCTTCCCTATCGTTGTAAAAAGTCAAGCCGATGCTATGCTTATATTGAGCACTATTTTTATTGATCAGAAAACTTCCATTGGCATACAATGTTTTTACTTCTTTTAAAGGACCTGTATTGCCAAGATTTCCGAGGCGAAAGTCCATAAATCCCTGAGTGCCGCTGCTGGCAGGATTGATAAGAGGATAAGCGGTAAAAAAAAGGGGGAAATGTACGGGATATTTTTTAACGGACTGAGCAGAAACAGGCCGGTAACTTATAAAAAAGACCAAAAAAATATAGCTGGGTTTCAATTAAAAATGCTTATTAGTCAACTAAAATAGCTTATACGAGCAATTTGTTAAGAAATGAAGAAAAATAATTAAAAAAATGTAATATTTAATCTTTCCAATTGTAGTATCTATAAATAGTGAAATACACCGATAAGGACATTATTAAGGCAATAAGAACGGGTGAAGATCATAAGGCTTTGGAGGCCTTATATAAGGAAGTATTTCCCAAAGTAAAAAAGATCATTACAGATACTGATAAAGGGGAAGAAGCGAAAGACATTTTCCAGGAAGCGTTGCTGATCTTTTACAAACAAGTGATCGGTAATAAATTTGATGAAAAATATGAAGTAGCCGGATTTATTTACACCATTGCACGCAATCTGTGGATCAACCGGGTAAATAAAAAGAAGCGGACAGTAAACATGAATGAAGAAGAAGTACCGGTGAGTGTGGAGACAAGTGTACTGGATAAAATGCTGATGGAAGACAGGAAAGAAGTGATCAGGAAAGTATTTTCCAAACTGGGAGATAAATGCAGAGACTTGCTGACATATACCATTTTCCAGGACATGAGCATGGAAGATGTAGCGCTGAGAATGGAATTTAACAGCGCTAATGCCGCTACCACGGCAGTGTTCCGGTGCAAGCAGAAATTAATGGCGATTGTAAAGGATAGTAACATTGAAGATTTGCTAAGAGGATGAGAGAAGATTACAATACATATCAGCTTATTGACCGTTACCTGAAGAATCAATTGTCTGCAGAGGAATCAGCAGCATTTGAAAAAAGACTTCAGTCGGGCAATACCTTTGCAGAAGAAGTAAATCTGCAGAAGCTTACCAACGAGCTGATCGTGGAGGAGAGATTTCATAGAGTGATGAATGAAATTAGCAAACCAGGCAAGGGATCTGGTTCAAAAGGAAAAATAATTATTGGCGCTATCGCAGCGCTTCTCATCGGCGGAATATACTTAATTCAGACAAACCATACTACTCAAAAATCTCAAAAAGAAAATGGTAACACTTATAGCCTTGCTAAAAATCTGGAGAAAAACAAAGAAGAGAAAGTAAAAAAGAAAAATCCGGATAAGAGGGAAACTTTAAAAACTCCGCTTCAGAAGCAAGAAAAAATAATAGAAGAAGATACTATTACTTTAAATTCTGTAAACAAACCTGAAAAAGTTTATTCTAAAGAACCCATTGAGATTTCAAAAGAGGTTTTTAAAGAAGAAAGCAAAATTCCTGCTGATAAAACGGATAAAAATACAATACTGGCTGATCAGATAGAAGTGGTAAGTTATAAAACATGCGCCGGGGAATCTACAGGAATGATTGAAATCCCATTATATTCTATCAAGGGTGGTACTGCGCCTTATCTGTTTTCATTAGAAGAAGAAGAATATCAAACCAGAAATATTTTCGAAAATCTTGCTGCAGGCGCTTACGATGTTAAAATAAAAGATGCAAACGGGTTTGTAATCATTAAGAAAAATATTTCTGTAGGAGAAAAAACATGTGCTGTATTCGAAACCTATAGCTTTAATCCATACTATGGGGAAACCTGGAAGTTTCCGGCAGGAGATTACCAGGATTATAAAGTGAGAATAACGAATAAAGAAGGAATGCAGGTGTACTATATGGAAGTCAGAGGCGGCTCGCCTGCCGAATGGAACGGCGCTTCTTCCAACGGAGTGGGACTGCCAACGGGCACTTACTTATATACTATTGAATTCCCTGATGGAAAAACCAATCAGGGTTCTGTATCAATCATGCAATAAGGGGTAAATATGATTTATAAAACATTAAAAAGTTTATTGATAGTATGTCTGTTAAATTTTGCCAACCAGGCAAAGGCGCAGACGGTCGTGATCCCCGATCCGAACTTTAAACAATTTCTCATCGATAATCATCCACTGGCTATGAATATGAATGGAGAATTAATTTTACTGAATGCTGCTTTAATACTCAATCTTAATTGTATATCTCAACCTATCAATGATTTTACCGGACTGCAATATTTAACAGGGCTTCAGACACTCACTATTAATAATACACCAGCTACACAGTTACCATCATTGGGTAATATGGCAAGTCTTCTAAGCCTGAATTGCTCCGGCAATCAGCTTACCTGGCTTCCAGATTTGAGCAGTAATTTATTGCTCACATCCCTGGACTGCTCTGATAATAACCTGGAATCTTTGCCAAATCTGTCATTGCATGTAGCTTTGGTGAGCGCTGACTTTAGCAACAACAAACTTACTTTCGAAGATTTTCTGCCAAGCATGGGCAATCCGATATTCAATACAGGATTTGTCATGCAGCCACAGGATAGCATAGCAGGAGATAAACACCTGACAGCAAATGAAGGAAGCTCATTCTCTTATGCCCTCAATACAGACCTGGGTGTAAGCAGTAATGAGTATACCTGGTATAAGGATGGAACTCCCTTAAGCACCAACCCTACTTCAGATCTTCATATCTCAGAAGTTAAAAAATCTGATGCAGGTACTTACTATTGCCGGATTATCAACAGCAATGTACCTTCCGTTACATTAGTGAGTGTGTCTTTTTATCTGGAAGTAAAAGATTGCGGTGATAAATGTTTTAAGGAAATTACTCCTGACGGCGATGGCATCAATGACAGCTACTATATCTCTGATCAGGGTACGGCAAAAATATTTGACAAAAACGGAGTAATGGTAAAAAAGCTTTCTACCCCTGCAACATGGGATGGCTCTCTTGACAATGGCTCAATAGGCACGACGGGTCTCTACCTGATCGAAATCAACGGAGAAAAACATACCAAGATATATTTATTCAAGTAAGATTTTAATTCCGCCTACCGATCTTTCAATACAATGCTTTGGAACCCTCTGATAAGTTTCACTAACGCTTGTCAGGGGGGATTTTTTTATTGTGTTACTCATTATTAAAACTAACATCGTCGCTCGCCGTCATTCCCGCGTAGGCGGGAATCTCTAAAAGTAGGTGGCATTAAAATATTTGCAGCAAAATTCTATTATGCACTCTGTATCCCCATTATATAATTGAATACAAAAGGCCGAGATTCCCGCCTATGCGGGAATGACGGTAAGAGTTGAACATTTACCTGGACAAGAATGTCTATTGAGGTTTTCTTCCAACCAAAGTCTCCTGAAAGGGTCTCTGATTTTAACTATTCCCTACTTTCTTTCAATTCCTCAGAGTCCCCTACGGGAGACTCTGAGGGGAACAAGGGTATTGCATGCACTCTGCGTCTTAGTTTGATTGAATACAAAAGGCCGAGATCCCTGCCTGCGCAGGGATGACGGACACTGTAGAACATCTTCCAATCAGAGTCTCCTGAAAGGGACTCTGATTTTTAACTATTCCTACTTTCTTTCAATTCCTCAGAGTCCCCTACGGGAGACTCTGAGGGGAACAAGGGTATTGCATGCACTCTGCGTC
>JAIERY010000291.1 GCA_019746425.1 Cytophagaceae bacterium | reverse complement strand
ATAGACATAGATAAAAATCAATTCTATTCTAAAGGTACAGTAGCCGGAGTTAATTATAAATGGGGACATTGTGTAAACATTACTGCTGATTTTGCAAAGGAACTGACAGTAATTCCATTCAGCCTGCAAGTTTACTCTGTGAGCAAAAGCATGGTGAACACTAATAGTATGGTGCTTAACTCTGCTAACCCTCATGCGCTGGCAGATGTAAAAAATGTGAATGAAATTTATGATATCACTACTTTCCAGGGAGCCATTACCGATATAGGGCAGATGACTAACAATCGTCAGGGAGTGAATCTGAAGCATGAGAATACTTATGGAAAATTAAAAGTGATGGCAGCTATAGGGCTGAGCAAGGAAATAGAAAACCTTTACGACACGATTTCATTCTGGCATAAAGCCAATTCACTCAACAGATCTAAATTTGGCTATTTTCTTGCCAGGCAAGGTCCTTATGGCAGGATCACTAACATGTTCAGAAGATCCTGGGAGAAAATAGCTATCACAGATGCAGTGTCTGATTATGAAAAAGGTTTCTCAAGCTTAGATCTGAGTCTTAAATATAAATTTTCACTTTTTGGAAAAGGTCTTATCGTTGCTAACTATAATAATTATAACTCAGCACAGGAAGGTTTTTCCATACCACAATTTTCTGATAAGGCATTTTTAAGAACTTTCTACGAAGAGTTTATGATGTTTTATTCTTTGCTTCCAAAGTGGACAGTAATTGGTTTTGCGAGCTATGAAAAGAATTTAGGAAATATGAGAACCCAGTTGGCAGATCCATCCACCGGGAATGTTACTACAGATGCAACCGTCGGAAAGCCAATCAATCAGACAGGATACGGATATGGAGTAGGAGTTGATTTTGATATTACCCCTAAGGCTGGATTGTACCTGAGACAAAGATGGTTCAGCCACCAAGACAAGAATTTTATTAAAGACAAATTTAAAGGATACGAGACTACACTAGAGTTTAAAGTATTTTTCTAATCATATAAAAAATAACAGATAATGAGCAGAAAATTTTTATCAATATTAGTATTGATTGCAACAATGTATACCGGAGCGCAGGCCCAGGTAGTTTATTTCAATGGATTGGGCCGGGCCATAGTGTCCAATGAAAGTTTAAAAGGAAATGTACTCAATGCTGATCCTTCTGCAGGATTGCTGAAAGATACTACCTCCGCAAAGAAAGGAACGGGAGGATACTTCCTTTTTGATTTTGGATTAAATGCGCAGCCAAGTGAAACGGTACGCGCTCATGCCTTATTAAGGATAAAAAATAAATTCGGCGGGTTTTACGGGGACTCTGATGAGCCGCTGATTCAATTCAGACAAATAAGGCTGGATGGTATCATTGCAAAAAGCATCAAATATGAATTAGGCGATATTGATCTTTCTTTAACTCCATATACTTTGTACAACTTCGATGAAATCTACCACGATTATGAAGCCGATGTGTTTGCTAACAGAAGAAGTGTGGTGCATTATGAAAATTTCAACTTCGGAAACAAATGGAGATTACAAGGTGTGAATGTTTCGACTACTGCTAAATTCAATAAAGGAATTGAAAAATTAAATATAAGAGGGTTTGCTACTCGTACCAGGGGTAACTTCTTAAGCATACCTGATAGATTTTTAATGGGAGGCAGAGGAGAAGTAGTACAAAGCAAATATTTTACCCTCGGCGCCAATTATACTACTGTATTTGATATTCCCGGAACTGTAGCTTCAAATCTTGTAAACTTTAAAAATAACGTAGTAACCAGTGATTATAAAATCAATTATGATACAGATAATATAGGTATCTATCTTTTTGGTGAAACTGGTTTCTCAACATACAATTATGATTCCAGTTCAAAAGCAGTAAGCAAAGATGAATACTTCTATGACCTAAGCGCTGCCGGAAAATATAAACCACTCGATTTAAAATTATTTGTTTCTTACAGAGATGTAGGACTTGATTTCAGCAGCCCGGGTGCACAGACAAGAAGAATATTTGATCAGGGTGCTAATACTACCATATTTAAAGAGTTTCAGAATTTTGGACAAAGACAACCAATTCTGTTTGACAGATATAGTGATGAGTTAATAAGAAACAGAATTATTACTAATAAATTAATGACATTCCTGCCTCAGTACAACAACATTACTCCTTATGGCATTGCCACGCCAAACAGAAAAGGTATCACTACAGGTATTACAGCCGGAGGCAATGAGAAATTTATCAAAGCAGATGCTATCCTAGATATGTTAAGTGAAGTATCAGGAGAAGGAACAGAGGAGAAGAGAAAATTCATGGGAATTAAAGGAGGTGCGTTGGTTAATCTCCACAAAAAACTAAGTTTTGAAAAAACACTTGCTATCAATATTGGATTCAGAAGTGAGAATACTACACGCAGTGGCCCTAATAAAGTTGATTTTTCAAGTATATTAATTGATGCCGGTTTGACTGCGGAAATATTCAAAGGTTTTGAACTGCTTGCCGGTTATAAAATGCTTTCTGCTAGTGGTACAGAGTTTAGATCTACCAGAGACAATTTTAATCAGATTGTTGGATTACCTACCGTTTATAATGTGGATTTAAATGAAGGAATCGTTGCCGGTGGGATCAGATACAGGTTCGGCAAAAACTCTTATTTCACTGGCCAGGGTCATTTTGTGACTTATTCTGACAATAAAATTAAAAACCAGAGCTATAATATAAATCAGTTTTTCCTGAATTATACGTTAGTATTCTAGAACTAAAATATTAGCATTATGGTCCCAGCAAAAAAGAATCTCGTTATAAAAATTTTGATAGGCATTCTATCTATAGTAGCTGTGTTTACAGCCTGCAATAGAAAAGATGGATTTATAGGAGAAGAATATAAAGTAGCCCCGGAAGGATTTTATGTAGTAAGTGCTGTAACCGCTTCACCGGATCCTGTTGATTTCACCACACAGACTGTAACAATTGATGCTACTTTCAGCCATACGGTTTCATGGGCTATTACCATACGAGGAGTTCAATCGGGCGCTATTAAAAAAATGTCAGGTCTTTCTCAAACGCTGGCTGCCAGCGGAAAAAATATCTGGAATGGAAGTCATGACGGATTATACTTTTTTAAAAGTGGTGAACAGGCAATAATCGAAGTATCTTTTCTGGGAACTTCTATAACGACAAGCGATACTATTACTATTACCACTGCAAGAAACTTTTCAAATGTGGGAGTAGTGATAGGTGCTTTTGAAGGAGCTTCACTGGCTCCTTTCGGAGGACCCTATAGCGATGCAGGAGAAAGTATTTTCGGAGGTCTTGACAATACCATTGCTCCAAATCTGCAGGGTAATAAAGCAGTAACTTTTCATGGAGTTGATAATAACAGTAGTTATTATATAATGAGTTCTAACCGAGTACTTACTCCTGCAGAAATTGCTCAGTTTCCTTCGGATCCGGATTCTGTTTATTTAAATGTATATGTTTACGGATATGGCAGTCAATATCCTACAGCAAGATTGAATTTCTCATTTGCTGAAGATGATAATGGTAATGGAGCACACCAGCCTGCTTCTGAAGATTCTTATGATTTTACAATTAATGTGACACATACCGGCTGGAAATTATTCAGTATCAAATATTCAGAAATGGCGGTTTCTACTGCCCCACTTTTTGGAGGAAGCGGAAACAAAATTAAAGAGCCCAATAGAGTAAAAGAAGTAAGTTTCGCTTTAATAGATGGTGGACCTGGAAATGAAGCTAAGCTTTCCTTTGATTTTCCAATCGTCACTTTCGGAGCACCATTTGATCCATCTAAATAATCAGAAAGAACACGCTAGATATGAAAAGCATCTTTAATAAAGTCTTTATAGTAACCGGCATCATAGCACTGGGATCCTGTGCTGGATTTGAGCCGGTAAGCCTGGATCACAGCTACCAGATAGCGGTCGATGAAGATCCTATCAAGGGTATTCCTATCCTTACTTACAATAAAGGAATGTTTGAAGATTTTAAAGGAGATATTTCTGCATGGTGGGGAGGAGATGGAATTGTGATCTCTAAAAAAGGAGATACTATGGTGATCCAGTGTAAAAATATCGGATCAAAATATACTCCTTTTGGCAGACAGTTACCTCCATTGAATTTTTCTGAAGCTCCCGTTCTGAAAGTCCGTGCAAGATGTGAAGGAATGCTCGTGCCTACAGTAAGAATAGATATAAAAGATGTGAATGGTTATACTGCCAATCTTAATTCTCCTTCACAAAGAATTAAAAAATCAGGAGAGTATACTGATTACTACTTTAACTTCAAAGATAAATTCAAGCAAGGATGGCCAGAGAATAAACCTGTCGATCCCACTTTGATTTCAGACATCATGTTCTTTATTAACCCAGGCGCTGCTGACTGGACGGGGACAATATATATTGATGAAATAAAAGCAGTAAGAGTGGAAGATATACCTTCTAAAACTCCAAAGCCTACTACAACCACTACTACTACGACCACCACTACTAATAATACTGCAGCAGAAAGCGAAATGGTAGATAACTTTGATGAAGGCATTGCCCCATGGTGGGGAGCTGATAAATATGTGCTGGAAAAAGTGGAGCCTCATGCGATGAGGATTGACATTAAAGGCGCCGGTCCTGCTTACGAAGCTTTCGGAAGAGGTTTTCCTGTCATGAATTTTACCAACGCGACTACTTTAAGAGTAAGAGCAAGAGCTGAGGGAAGCGCTGAGCCTGAGTTGAGAATAGATTTGAAAGATTCTGAAGGGCGCCTTACCAATGCAAAATTTGTAAGTAATAAAATTGCAATAAGCAATGAGTTTAAAGATTACTACTTTAATTATAAAGGAAAGTTCCAGCAAGGCTGGCCTGATGCGCAGAAAGTAAATCCTGCCGACATTGTGGAAGTAGTTTGCTTTGTAAACGGTGGTAAAGGCGCTTACACCGGCAAGATCATCATCGATGAAATTGAAGTGATTCCTGACAAGCCGGCTGCTACCACTACAACAGATAATAATACCAACAACAATACTACTACCACCGTAAGCGCAGGTCAGGTATTGATTGATGATTTCAGTATAGACATTAATAACTGGTGGGGAAGTGATAAAATGCAATTGGAGAAAGCAGATGAGACGATGAAAGTAAGTATGACCGATGTAGGTAAATCGTATGAGACATTCGGAAGAGGATTTCCAATGATAGATTTTACTAAAACTCCGGTTGTGAAAGTGAGAGTGAAACTGGCAGGCGACAAGCAGGCAAACCTTAGAGTAGATGTTAAAGATACCGAAGGAGTTACTACCAATGCAAAACCTGTGCAGGTAAAACTCGCGGCAGGCGGAGATTTCGTAGACTACTATTTTGACTTTACCGATAAATTCGAACAAGGATGGCCGAATGCTGCAAAAGTAAATCCAAAAGAAATAGCGGAAATGCTTCTCTTTATCAATCCTGGGGGAGAGCCATTCACCGGAGTGATGTACATTGATGAGATCAAGGTGATGAGCCTAGAGGATTTCAAAAATAAAAAATAATTCTATTAAGAATATAATAAAGCAATCTGTTGGTTATATCTGGCAGATTGCTTTTGTGTTTTAAGATATTGTATATCTAG
>JAIERY010000019.1 GCA_019746425.1 Cytophagaceae bacterium | reverse complement strand
GTTAGCTCAGCTGGTTCAGAGCATCCCGCTCTATGAGCGGGAGGGTCACAGGTTCGAATCCTGTAGCTCCCACTAAAATTAAGCCGCGATAGCGGCTTTTTGTCTTTAGGCTCTATTTCTACTAGTGTTCTATTTTTTACTATTAATATTTATTTCTCCTTCTTTTGATATTTCGATAAAATGTTTCCCAATCTTAACATCTTCAGAAGTAATATTTCCTTGTTCATTTACTTGGCCTTCCATCATAGCCTCTTCTTCTAAAATGATTCTATTAGTATCATGTGTAAACCACATATTATAGGTTTCTGTATCCATTAGGAAATTATATTCTACTAAAATTAAGTAAGCTTGCTTAGTGGAGGGATTATACAAAATAGCATATCCCAACGAGAACGTGAGACCTTGGCAGAGATTCTTATAGATAGAATCTGTTTTAGTCTGACAATCAATTCGGATATGATAAACTTCATAGTTTCCAATATTAGGAAGTTTTTTGTCATAATAATTAAAAATTTTTAATAAGGAATCCCCATTCTTAATGAACCTATTTTCACTATATATTTTTTCAAAGAATGAGCTGAACGACACATATCGAATAGATTCAATTAACGGCAGTTTTGATTTTTTTTTCATTTTTACTTTTATGAATAATGGTATCTGGTTTTTGATTTCTTATTAAAGAATCTTCAGCCTTTACATAATTCTTTTTTTCAAGATTAGCATTCTGACAAGAAGCTATCATACAAATCAATGACAGTAATATTATTATATTCATATTTGTGTAAATATAATAAATGAATTTTTCTTTCTACTCCTTAATATATTTACCTTACCCCAACCCTCTCCTAAAGGAAAAAAAAGCCGCTTTCGCGGCCTTTTTTATTTTCAACTACAAACCTAACCTTAATCCATTGATTTAATTATTTTAAACACCACAAACTGATTTTCATACTACGCCTCTGCTGGCCCTCTGCAGCGCAAGGTGTTAAATAAATAAAGTGCCTGGGTAAAATTTAAGTAGAAACGGAATAAGAAGCAGAGCGAATAAATAACCAAGTCGCTCGTGCCTATCATAAATAATTAAATGAATAATAAAAACCAGGAAGCAAAAAAAGACAGGTCGTATAAAATTCATACGTTTTGATTTTGACAGCGATGGAAAATTGCGCGTAGTGTCTGTAGGAAAAAAGGGAGATAACATTGCCATCTCTGCTGACAATGAATGGATTGAAAGCACGCACAATATTACGGAAGAAGAAAAAAATACTTCTCTAGACATCCAGATCATTAAAGTGTCTAATGCAAAAAATAATAATATGGTGTTTTATATTACCAATCAGTATGGCAAGCTGATGCCATTTTTTACATCTCCAATTGGGGGAGTACCAAAATACAGGTATAAAATAGGGGTGAAACAGTAGGGAGACACTATTATCTAAAACCAAAATATTTTTTTGATCACTATTCTGTCTTTTTCTTTTATTCCTTTTTCTTCGGCGACCGGAAATGGAGTGTATATAAATACCTCTAAAAAATTGCTGCTGACTACAGAAGAAAACTCTAAATTATCTTTTAGCAGTTGGGGCGAAGATGAGTTGACGGAAATATATAAATGATCATTTTTTTCTTTATTGAACTTTATCCTGAAATAATAAATTTTACTCTCTGCCTTTTTAATTTTAGTTTGAATATCAATATTTCCATCTTCAATATTTATTACTATAGAAGAATCAGGTCTGAAGTCCTGATATAAGGGATAAGATTCGCCTTTTGGCGGGAACCAGTAACATCTCTTATTATTAGTCAACTCTTTAAAATATTCTTTGCAGTCAAGCATTGGGTTGAAATCAAGCTTATATTTTTTAAGCGTATGGATTAATTCATTTTTTGTAGAATACTCTACATATAGTAAAGTAGTAGTGTTGAAAAGAAACCAGTTTTCTACCACATTGGTATGCCCTTTGGGAGTACTTCCATAGATATAGTTTTTACATACTCCAAATTCTAAAATTGGTATATGTCCGCCTCGGTTTGCATCCATGCGGACATCCTTTCCAGTTATTAACCAGCTTCTTCCTCCATCAGCGCTCGTTGCCTTAAAGGGAGGTATAATAGGAACATGCCTCACATCCCATCCGGATATCGATTCATAAAAACCAATCTTTTCTTTTGACTCATCGCAGGAGTTTAAGCCAAAGATTAATGTCAAAAGATTTAAAATAATAATATACTTCATAAGCCTTATCGTTACTTATAATGCTTGCATCAATGGTTGTGATAAAGATTTAAAAATGTCGTTTATGGTATAAATTATAAATATTTCCTGAAACTATTGTAGTGTAAAACTTTTACTCCTATGCCTTATACTAAAAATTTTATCCGGCTAATTCAGGCTTTTATATTGTAAGATGGAATTTTAGTTGAAGATTTTTCTATTGTTTTTTATCAAATAGGAATTCATATCCTCTATGCTTTCTGATAACTGTCAGGTATATAGCAGTTGTTTCTTAACCGAAAAATTAGCTTCAACCAAGGAAATACAACATTTAAATTACAAATTTAATCGTTTGCAATTTCTTCCTATTTGCATATTTTTGGATAATTATCATATAATAGTATTACCCAGTATCCTTTCTCTTATTAATTGAAATTAATTATGACTAAATCGCTTTTAAGCTACTTCCTGGTAGGAAGCATCTTTCTTTTTGCATCTTGCAAAAAGTCACCGGAAAAAAAGTCTGATCCTTCTGATCAGAAAATCGAAGAGCTCATCTCTAAAATGACCATTGAAGAAAAAGTGGGTCAGATGACTCAGATCACTCTTGACGTGGTGTGCAAAGGAAATAACTTTGATATGAACAAGAAGCAGGAAATAGATCCTCAGAAACTGGATACTGCTATTTTAAAATATAAAGTTGGTTCCATATTGAATACAGGAATGTATTCTATGCCCAATGAACAGTGGCGGGAACTTATCGGAGCTATTCAGGATGTCGCAACCAAAAAATCAAATCCCTGTACTTTACGGAGTAGATGCCATACATGGAGCTACTTATACTAGCAATGCAACTTTATTCCCGCAGGAACTTGGCTTAGCGGCTACATGGAATCCGGACTTTGCAGAAAAAACAGGTTCAGTTACAGCTTATGAAATAAGAGCTTCGGCTATTCCGTGGAATTTTTCTCCAGTACTTGATTTGGGAAGACAGCCTTTGTGGTCAAGATTTTTTGAAACTTTCGGAGAAGATCCATACCTGGCAACACAAATGGGTAACGCCATTGTAAAAGGTTATCAGGGAGACAATATCGGCCATCCTGAAAAAGTAGCGGCATGCTTAAAGCACTATGTCGGATATAGTTTTCCATTTACAGGAAAAGACAGAACGCCGATCCTTATGCCGGAGCGTTTGTTGAGAGAATATTATTTAGTGCCATTCAAAGAAGCTATTGATAACGGTGCCGTTACCGTGATGATCAACTCTTCTGAAATTAATGGTACACCTGTTCATGCCAACTACCATATTCTTACTGAAATCTTAAAGCAGGAATTAAAATTCGAAGGCTTTGCCGTGAGTGACTGGGAAGATATCAAAATGCTATACAATACGCACAAAGTTGCTGCAACCGAAAAAGAAGCGGTAATGATTGCAGTGAATGCAGGAGTGGATATGAGCATGGTGCCTTATGATTACTCTTTCTGCACGTACCTGGTTGAATTAGTAAAAGAAGGAAAAGTGAAGATGGAAAGAATAGATGATGCAGTAAGAAGAATTTTAAGAGTAAAAGCTAAGCTTGGACTATTTGAAAACACGATGTATCCGTTAGACAAATATCCTAAGTTTGGTTCAGAAGAATTTGCAAACTACAGTTATCAGGCGGCATTGGAATCAGTTACATTATTGAAAAACAGAGACAGCGTTTTACCACTTCCGAAAACAGCAAAAGTTTTAGTAACAGGTCCGGGTGCTAATTCATTAAATTATCTGAATGGCGCATGGACACACACATGGCAGGGAGTTGACCCGAGATTCAATACTCCTGGAAAGAAAACAACACTCGATGCGATCAGAGATGAGATCGGTGCAGGCAATGTTACCTATGTTGAAGGATGTAAAGTAGATGCAGACACCAATACATCTAAAGCAGTAATGGCTGCAAGAAGCGCACAATATATTATAGTGTGTCTGACTGAGGCTCCTTCTACTGAGAAACCAGGTGATATTGCTGATCTCAATTTTCCTGAAGCACAATTAAATCTTGTGAAGGAACTTTCGAAAACAGGCAAGCCTATCATCCTGGTTCTTACAGAAGCAAGACCAAGAATCTTCAATAAGGTAGATACTTTGGCATCAGGTGTATTAATGGCCTATCTGCCAGGTAATGAAGGAGGACGCGCTATCGCAGAAATTCTTTTTGGTGATGCGAATCCAAGCGGTAAGCTTCCTTTTACTTATCCCAGACATACAGGATCGCTTTGTACATACGATCATAAATTCTGCGAAACAAAAGATATTAATTTTGGATTCAAAGGTGTAAATCCTCAGTACGAATTTGGTTTCGGATTGAGCTACACTTCTTTCAAATATTCTGATCTGAAAATCAGCAAGGATACTATTGGTAAGTCAGATACTTTAAATATTTCCATCAAAGTAGCCAACACAGGGCAAAGAGAAGGAAAAGAAGTAGTGCAGATTTACACCAAAGATTTGTATGCCAGCATTACCCCTTCAGTGAAAAGACTGAAAAGATTTTCTAAAATTTCTCTGAAGCCGGGCGAAAGCAAAACAGTGTCATTTAAAATCACTCCGGCTGACCTGGCATTTGTAAATAATGAAAACAAATGGATAACAGAACCGGGACAGTTTGAAGTATTGGCTGGCGGTATGATTGCTCCTTTCTATTACAAAGAATAATATCTTATAGAATTCTCATTACTATGTCATTTCGACCGCAGGGAGAAATCCTGGAAAGTTTAAGTTTCCGGGATCCCTCGCTGCGCTCAGGATGACATTCTTTTTTGTCTTTATGCTTAAAAGCTTTGCCTTTATGAGTTTTCATTTTAAATTTCCCTTATGAAGATAATTGAAGTGAAAGGCGGAGGTGCAGCAAGAGAATTCTTAATGTTTCCCGTCCGCTTATATAAAAATGAAAAGCACTGGATCCGTCCCCTGGATAAAGATGTGGAAGGAGTTTTTGATGCGAAGCTGAATAAATATTTCCGTCATGGAACTTGTACCAGGTGGATATTAAGAAATGATCAGGGTGAAACCATAGGAAGGGTCGCCGCTTTCATCAACAATAAAACAGCGAAGACTACAGACTATGTGACGGGGGGGATGGGTTTCTTCGAGTGTATCAATGATCAGAAGGCTGCATTTATGTTGTTTGATACCTGCAAAAAATGGCTGCAGGATAATGGGATGGAGGCGATGGATGGGCCAATCAACTTTGGGGAGAGAGATAAATGGTGGGGTTTGCTGGTAGATGGATTTGTAGATCCCAACTATTGCATGCATTATCATTTTCCTTATTATAAAATTTTTT
>JAIERY010000332.1 GCA_019746425.1 Cytophagaceae bacterium | reverse complement strand
AGCATCATCATCATTCAGCTGCGTGCCAATGGTACCATTGAAGGTAATTTATTCACCGTGTATAGTCTGAACTATGGCCTGGTGTTGGAAGCTACTGTGCTTTCTTTTGCCATGGCCGACAGGATCCGGTACATTAAGAAAGAAAGAGAAGATGCTTTGAAAGAAAAAAATGAAGCACAGCAGAAGATTATTGCACAATTAAGAATCAACGATGAGCTGAAAGATAAAGTTAACAGAGAGCTGGAAGATAAAGTAATACAAAGGACAAGAGAACTGCATGATAAGAATGCAGAACTCGAAGATACCAATTCCAGGCTGAAGGAAATGACTGAAAGAGCCAACCAGATGAGCTTAAAGCTGGATCTTGATAACTGGAACCTGCAGAAAAATATCAAAGAAGCTATTAAAGCAAGAATGAGCAGTAAGGAAGTTTCTTATTCAGAATTCAATAAAATTTTTCCTGATGAAATCACCTGCTTAAGATACCTCGATGAACTGAAATGGCATGAAGATTTTAAATGCCGCAAATGCGGTAATACCAAATATATCAGCGGGGTCAAAGTCTTTTCGAGAAAATGCACCCGATGTGGTTATCCGGAATCTGTAACAGCATATACTTTATTCCATGGATTAAGATTTCCTATTAATAAGGCTTTCTATATGACTTATCTCATCCATAAGAAAAATAAGATTACCCTGGATGAATTGTCGGTTTTAATTGATTTAAGAAGAAATACCTGCTGGAATTTCAAGAAAAAGGTGTTGGCAAGCATTGACAAGTATCAAAAGATCAAAAAAAGACCTTTAGAGACATGGGAAGAGATTATCATGCTGGCTGATTAATAAAGCAAATCAGGCTAGGAACATTTATCCCTTTTGGAGGTAAAATAAGGAGTGGAAAATCCACTTGGTATTCAAGAGATACGGAGTGTCTAAAAAAAGATCTTTTTTAATAAAATAAGCACATTTTATAGGTAATTAAAATGGATAAATCGGGTTAAAAAGAGGGGGTAGCAGGGGGGTAAAAAGGCAGAAGTTTTAAAAATATTTATACCCCATGCGTTGCAAATATTACATTTAAAATAATGACTCTTATTTTATTCAGAATCTAAGATATAAGTAAATATTTCAAATAATTATTAACCTAAAAAACGCGATTTATGAAAAAACTATTACTAATGATTACAGGAGGCTTACTGGCAGCTTCTTCTGTATTGGCTCAAACCAATAGCGATGACTCCGGTAACAAGCCAACAGCTACTGACAACGGATATACCTTTGCTTTCAACACTCCATTTGGTGTACAGGCAACTAACGAACAGGTGAACTGTGTAAACACTGGTTCTGGTGGAACTATACCATGGTTTGCAACAACAGGATACACTATTGATATGGCTGGTGCTACAGGAGCAATCAATGTTCAGGGTGCAGTTGGCCGCGGATACTGGACACACTGGAAATTTACTTCAGGAAACTGCGCGACTGATGCTATTTCCTTTCCTGGAACAGGTGATGTGGTTGTTAAAATCAGAGCAAAATCAGATGTAGCCGGAACACCTCTATTTGTAGACTTAAACACTACAATCGGATCAGGGCCCAGCGCTATGCTTGAAATTACAAACGCTAATAAAACTATTACTCTTGGAACAACTTATGCAGTGTACACAGTAACATTTACCAATGCTGATTTCACTGCAGCGCCTTCTGGATATACCAGAAGTTCTGTAGAAGGTGTTTCTTTCCATCTTGGAAATGAAGGTACAGCTGCTTACAACATTAACATTGACTGGATCACAGTTGGTGACGCATTGTCTCTTGGAACAAATGATGCATCTGTAGACAACTCTTTAATCAATGTATTCCCTAATCCTGCAAAAGATCAGGTAAACGTAGACCTTAGCTTATTAAACGGAAAAGAAGCAACCGTAAAAGTGATCAACGCTTTAGGTGGAGTAGTGGTAGAAGAAGTTACTTCTGCAAATTCTTATCCGGTATCAGTAGCTAACCTTGAAAAAGGAATCTATATGATTCAAGTGACTTCTGGCAACAGAGTGTCTAATAAAAAAGTGGTAGTTGAGTAAATACAAAGCTCTGCTTTGTATATTACAAATGGCCAGCCTTTGGCTGGCCATTATTTTAAAATTTGAGACTGAACCTAACCTAACCCTATACTATGTTTCACGTTTTTAAAAAAACAATCTTTGCTATAGTTCTTGTTTCTATACTTTTCTCCTGCCACAATCCCTCCAGCAAGGATTCTTCTTCTGTTAAACAGGATGTGGTAGTTAACCCCTCTTCATTTGCCACCCTTAATTTAATGCCCGTGCCCGCCGAAATGAAACAGGCTCAGGGATCTTTTAAACTCAACAAAGATTTTGCTGTCTCTGTAAATGATAACGGATCTGAAAGATTATTCAAGGCAGCAGACAAATTTTTAAGAAGACTTGACGGGAGGACAGGACTTTTCTTCACTCAGGGAATTATTGCTAAAAAAGGATTTACTCAACCACAAAAAGCTTCATTGGTCATCAACGCTAAAAGCGAAGGAGACCTCAAACTCGGAGTAGACGAATCTTATACCCTTAACGTGACTCCTGATCAAATTACTTTAGACGCCAATACAGATATCGGAGCCTTGAGAGGATTGGAGACTTTACTTCAACTTCTTACTTCCGACGAACAAGGATATATTTTTCCAGCTATAAATATTAAAGATAAACCAAGGTTTGCATGGAGAGGCTTGCTTATTGATGTGGCAAGACACTACCAGCCGCTCGATGTATTGAAAAGAAATTTAGACGCGATGGCAGCCGTGAAAATGAATGTTATGCATTTTCACCTTTGCGATAACCAGGGATGGAGAGTTGAATCAAAGACTTTTCCAAAACTTCACCAGGAAGCTTCCGATGGTTTGTATTACACTCAGCAGGAGATAAAAGACATTGTAAAATATGCCGCTGATCTTGGGATCAGAGTAATGCCGGAATTTGATGTACCGGGTCATGCTACTGCGATACTTGTGCCGTTCCCCGAGCTTGGCAGCGCTCCGGGTCCTTATGTGCTCGACAGAGACGCAGGGATTTTCGATCCTGTATTAAACCCGACTATTGATCAGACTTATACTTTCCTCGATAAGCTATTCACGGAAATGACTTCTTTATTCCCTGACGAATATTTCCATATCGGCGGAGATGAGAACAACGGGAAGCACTGGAAGTCGAATGCGCAGATACAGGAATTCATGAATAAGAACAATATGAGTTCTGTCATGGAACTACAGACTTATTTCAACAACCGTCTTATCAAAACCATTGCCAGGCTCAATAAGAAAATGGTGGGTTGGGAAGAAATTCTTCAGCCCGGTCTTTCCAAAGATGCAGTTATCCATTCATGGTTTGGAAAAGAATCTCTTTACAAAGCAGCTAGCCAGGGATATAAGACCATGCTTTCAAACGGATTTTATATAGACCTGCTGCAGCCTGCATCAGATCATTATACCAATGATCTTTTACCGCCGATGGCTGAGAGATCTGAAAAAGAAAAACAATATACGCTTACACCAGAGCAGGAGCAATTGATCCTGGGTGGTGAAGCTACGATGTGGGCAGAACTGGTTACACCTTTGACTATAGATTCCAGGATATGGCCGCGGACGGCTGCCATTGCAGAAAGATTGTGGTCTCCGGGAACTGTGAAAGATGTGAATGATATGTACAGGAGATTAGAAGTTACGAGCTTCAGGCTGGAGGAATTAGGACTTACCCATATCAAAAACAGAGATGTTATCCTGAGAAATCTTGCCAATGGCGGGAATACTAAACCACTGGAAGTTTTAGTTAATGTAATTGAGCCATATAAAATATATACCAGGAATAACGGAGGCATGATGTATAAGACCTATTCTCCTTATACTTTAATGGCTGATGCGGCAAGCGCCGATGCGAAAGATGCCAGAAAATTCAGAATGCTGGTGGATGAATACGCAAAAAGTAAATCAAAAGAATCAAAAGATCAGATGGTTGCTTATCTGAATTCCTGGAAAAACAATCATGCGGATTTTGTTCAGGTGATGAAGGGTTCTCCTGCACTGAAGCAGATGGAAAAATTATCTGAAAAACTTTCCAAAGTGGCATCAATTGGCTTAGAGGCGCTTGAAAAAGGAACATCAGACGAAAACTGGTATAATGAAAAGAGCGCGGAGATCACAAAGGTCAAAGCTGAAACAACAGAGAAGAGGGACAGCAACCAGATCATGGAAGATGGAAGAACTGAATTAATGGTGCTGGATCCTGTTCAAAAATTAGTAAATTTGACAAATGAAAAGGCTACGTCAGAACGTTTGGCTAAAGAAGAGGAGGAAAGAAAGAAAAGGGAAGCAGCCAGCGTGCCGGCAGCACATTAATAATAATCAGAATTACCACAATTACCACAAATAAATTATACGAAAATGTTAAAGTCTATGGCAATAGATAGTCCCGGAGTCAAAGTTTCATACGGTCGCTCAATGGCCATCATCGGTACTTTGTTTTTTATATTTGGATTTGTTACATGGTTAAACTCTGTACTTATTCCATATCTGCAGATTGCATGTCAGCTAAGTCAGTTTGAAGCTTACTTTGTGACCTTTGCATTTTACATAGCATATTGTGTAATGGCTGTCCCTTCTGCCTGGGTTTTAAAAGGTACAGGTTTTAAAAAAGGTATGTCATTGGGTCTTGTGGTGATGGCGGTGGGAGCTTTGGTGTTTATTCCTGCTGCTATGAGCAGAACCTATATTTTATTTCTGATAGGCTTGTTTATTCAGGGAACAGGTTTGACTATTCTTCAAACTGCTTCCAATCCATACATTACTATTTTGGGGCCTATTGAAAGCGCTGCAAAAAGAATCAGTATAATGGGGATTTGCAATAAGGTTGCAGGTTCTATAGCGCCAATTGTATTGGGAGCCATCGCTCTCAGCAATACGGATGCTATCAAAGAAAATATTATTACTATGACCGAAGCTCAACGGGCAGTAGAGCTTGATGCTTTGGCTTCACGCGTTATATTGCCTTATATCGTAATGACAGGTGTATTAATTCTTCTGGCTGTAATGGTCTATCTTTCACAATTACCTGAAGTTGACATGGACAAGGAAGATGAAAGTGCAAAAGCAGGGAATGGCAGCACTACCAAGACAAGCATTTTTCAATTTCCACATTTGATATTGGGCGTTATCGCTTTATTCCTTTATGTAGGTGCAGAGGTAATAGCGGGAGATACGATTATTAGTTATGGAGCTTCTCAGGGAATTGAATTTGAGAAGGCTAAATTCTTTACGACCTGCACGCTGGTATGTATGCTGTTGGGTTATGTGCTGGGAATTATAACCATACCTAAACGCCTGAGTCAGGAAACAGCTTTGAAAGCTTCAGCAGTGTTGGGTATACTTTTCACAATTGCAGCAGTGTGTACAAGCGGATTTACTTCTGTATTATTTATAGCGCTTCTGGGGCTTGCAAACTCATTGGTGTGGCC
>JAIERY010000119.1 GCA_019746425.1 Cytophagaceae bacterium | reverse complement strand
GAACTTAAGCCTTGGAAAGTAAAAGGCTGGGTGATTCCTCCGGAAAAGAACAGTGAGTTTGTAGCTAACATGGAACGTGTTTTAGATGTTTATAAAAGACCATATGATAAGAATTATCCAGTAGTGTGTATGGACGAATCGCCAAAACAATTAATTGGAGAAGCCAGGCAATCTATTCCTATGAAGCCAGGTCAGGAAACACGAGTAGATTATGAATATATAAGAAATGAGGTAGTGAATATTTTCATGGCAAATGAACCCTTAAAAGGAAAACGCTTTACTGAAGTTACAGAATTCAAAACAAAGAAAGACTGGGCTTTATTTATAAAGAAAATTGCTGACTAACAATATCCTAAAGCAAAAAAAAAAAAAATAACATTGGTCATGGATAATTTTAAAACCCATGCCGCCTCTGCTCTTTATGAAACATTTGAGCCAGATCAAGCGAAAAAGTTATGGGATAGGTTTGAGTTTGTTTATACACCAAAGCATGGCAGCTGGTTAAACATGGCTGAGATTGAATTACATGTGCTAAACGGACAATGCCTGGCAAAATATATTTCGAATATTGGGGAAATCAATGAAGAAGTAAAGGCATGGAACAACCACAGAAATAATAAGAATAGCAAAATCAATTGGCAGTTCGCAAACAAATAAGCCAGAATAAAACTAAAGAAACTGTACCCGTCAATTCTTCCTTAACATAACAGTAATTAAGAACTAATTTACCCCATATCCCTGAGTGGCTATTTTGTAATAAGAAGTATCCCTTAAATCAAAATATTCTTTGGGTAAATCTTTATAATCAATCAATCCCCATGGAGTAAAAAAAGTTTTGTTTTTCTTCATTGCCCAATTAAATCTTTTAGGATCATAATCAATAATTATACATCTCGAATTTTTGGGTTGATCAAGAGATGATAAAAGTAAAAACTCATAAGGCGAACTCCACTGGAGTTTTAAAATATTCATTGGAACCATACTTTTATCCAGAATTAATTTTTTTGATGGATATTTTTCCGTTTCGGAAAGAAATTTCTTGTTCCAGTTTAATCTTGCAGAATATTTGGTGTTGCTAAATCCGATATGTATAACTCTGATTAATAAAATAAGAATTAAGGAAGTATAGAATAATTTTTCCTTATTAATTTTTGGCATGATGTCAAATACCAGGGGAATAACTACAAATAAAGATAAACACAAATAAAAACTTTCCAGATAAAATTGTTCTGGCCATTGATAAGTAGTTACATTAATCAGCAGAAGATATCCAAAAAAGAAAGCAAGTATTAAAAATAATTTTTTTATGTTTTTCTGCCGGATATAAAATGCGGATGTTATAATCAAAAATATTGGCAGGAAATAATAATCTCTTAAGCAATACCTTAAAAATTTTTTATTTATTGAAAGTGTAAAATAATCCGGGAACAGATCTGTAAAATATTTTAAGGTAGACATTCTGTTTGCGTCATATCCTTTTGGAGGAAAAAAAATACTTTTTGCAGCTAATGTGATGCCGAATAATAAAATAGAAATAAAGATTAATCTATGATTTGTTTTTGCATAGGAGAGCAGGAAAAAAATAGCCATAAAACCAAAAGGTATTGCTATTAATGGATGGAAAAAAACCAGGGTAATAATCATTGCCAGTAAAATAACCCAGTCTGTAATACTGAGACTTCTCACGTTTTCTTTTTTAAGAAGAAAGCCATAAAACAGCAATAAAAAAATGCATCCCTGGATGAACTCAGATTGTATCCAGTAAAATGTATGGGTAACAAGCAATGTGCTGAATAACAGAATAACAAGCGCAAGCTTTTCGTTTTTTAAAAGGAACAAACTGATAAGAAATGCGCTGAAATGATATATTACAAAAGCGGCAGAATATAATATCATAACTGCCTTGAGAGAAAGATGAAGCTTTACTGCAATCAGAGGAAAAATCTGAGTAAAGACGGCGCCGAATCTTTGATATTGTATAGCAAAGTTTTCACTTCTTACAATTTCAAAAGTATGGAAAGACATATCAAAAATGATTACTCTTTCCTGATAAAAAACTATTGCAAGAAAAATTAACGATAGATAAGTAATACCACCTATCAGAGTTAATTTTTTAGTATGTATTTGCATGGAATGAGGAAAAATCGCTGTAAAGTATTCTTTAGAAAAAATCAGATCGGCACATTCACATGCCTCTCCGCATGGTAAGAAGATCTTACCAATGGTCCTGACTCTACATATTTAAGTCCTCTTTTCAATCCTTCTTCTTTATATTTTGCGAATTGATCGGGGTGTATAAACTCTGCTACTTCCAGGTGCATCTTAGTAGGCTGCAGGTATTGTCCTAAAGTTAATACATGTAAGCCATTTGCTGCCAGGTCATCCATCGCTTCAAAAACTTCTGCTTCTGTTTCTCCGAGCCCCAGCATGATCCCTGACTTGGTTCGTTTTCCAAACTCTCTTGTTCTTTTAATCTGTTCAAGACTTCTTTCATATTTGGCCTGGGGTCTCACCATTCTGTAAAGTCTTTTCACAGTTTCCATATTATGGGAAACAACTTCCTGTCCTGGATTGATCATAGTGATAAGTGCATCCCAGTTTCCCTTTACGTCAGGGATAAGAGTTTCTATCGTGGTTTCAGGAGAGAGTTTTTTTACTTCTACTACTGTCTGATGCCAGATTTCTGCGCCACGGTCTTTCAGCTCATCACGATTCACGGAAGTGATCACGCAATGTTTTACTCCCATCAGCTTTACGGCTTCTGCTACCCGGCGTGGTTCATCGGTATCGTATTCATTGGGCTTTCCTGTGGCTACGGCACAAAAGGAGCAGCTTCTCGTACATACATTTCCCAGGATCATAAAAGTCGCTGTGCCTGCTCCCCAGCATTCTCCCATATTAGGGCAATTGCCGCTTTCGCAGATAGTATGAAGCTTGTATTCGTCTACCAGCATCCTTACTTTCAGATACTCTTTCCCTACAGGAAGTTTTACCCTCAGCCAGTCTGGCTTCTTCTTATTCTGACCTGACGATATTACCGGAAGTTCTATCATATAAAATGTGCTTATACAAAGATAGCAAAAAGGACGGAAAAGGCGGTGAATTTAAAGCATCAGTTGCGCTGGGCAAAGTACAGATTCACATATATAGAAGTGAAAATATTGCGGTTTTGGATATACGGCAGGATGACGATTTCTTTAGGATAAAGTTCTATTAATCCGCCTACTTCCACTCCTGAAGCTGAATTGCCAAATTCAAAGGCCAGGCCGGCTTTGAAGTGCCAGCCGGGATTGAATTTGGATTTATTCATAGCAGTAAATAATCCGCCTGTTCCCAATACCCTTCCCTGCACATCTACATGTACCTGCGGGTCGAAAGGTTCAGACCTGACGTCTTTAGGCGGACCACTGTAATTATTATAATTGGTGTAATCATAATCTATCGCATATGGCTTCAGGATTCCCAGAGAAGGGCCTGTAGCAAACACTGCATTTACTCTTACGCCTTCCTCTTCTGCCTGGTGGAATAAAATTACTTCTCTTCCATATTGAGGACGGAAGACAAAGAGATAATTTTGTTTATAGTAAATATATGTATTACCTGTAAGCGGACTGGAAACCCTTTGTTCTTTAGGGTGCTTTACGTTTACAATTTCCAACCCAAAATAATGGTATTCATTTTTCCCAAGGAGATGAAAATCTGTTCCGCTCACCCGTCTTGCATGTTTGAACATAGCGCCGCCTATAATGCCGCCATTGGTGTTGAGGTTAAGTCCTACTCCTGTTTCACTTTCATAATAATTGTCATTCTCTTCCTGGGAAAATGCCATGGAAGAAAAAGTCATTAATATGAAAAGTGATAAACTAAGCCGCATTGAAAAGGTGTATTAATAACTAAAATTAGTTATTTTTAAATTTAAACTCAAAAAGCAAAAAAATATTATAAAGATGGCGCAAATTAAAGTTAAATACCTGGGCGAATTAAGGACAGAAGCGGAACATTTAAAGTCGCAAAAGAAATTTATCACCGATGCTCCGACAGATAATAATGGAAAAGGAGAGGCTTTCTCCCCTACGGATACCGTTTGCGCTGCTCTCGCAAGCTGTATGATCACTATTATGGGAATCGTAGCCCAGAGAGAAAATATTGATATAAAGGGTTTATCTGCCGATATAACAAAACTGATGTCGCAAAGTCCGCGTAAGATTGCAGAAATACAGATCAATTTTACAATGCCTTCAGAAGTAAAATTGACAGATAAGCAAAAAGAAGTTTTAAAAAGATCAGCTCACACCTGTCCGGTAGCTTTAAGCCTGGATCCATCAGTAAAGCAAACGGTCACTTTTAATTTCTAATGTTAGTTGATATTATCGTGCAACCAGATAATCTGTTTAATCAGCGATCAGACTTTTACTTCTGATGACTTCTTCAGAATTTCTTCAAAAGTGATGCTCAGGTGAGAGGCATGGTAGATGCACTCCCCGTTTTTTATGATCAGCACTTGCGGAGATTCGTGCTTCACCTTAAAGATTTCAGAAATTTTAGTAGAAATTGATCTATAGGAAAGTAAATCCAGGTAATAAAATTTTAAATGTTTTGTCTGTTCCTCTTTCCAGTTTCTTTCCAACCTGTTATGGGCTGCA
Organism: Cytophagaceae bacterium; assembly: GCA_019746425.1. GTDB lineage: Bacteria > Bacteroidota > Bacteroidia > Cytophagales > Cytophagaceae > JAIERY01. The sequence continues at coordinate 867 of JAIERY010000119.1, read as the reverse complement.
GAGCTGATAGAGCAGCGTGTGCTGTGCTTGAAAATTACGATTGGTTGGGTATTTGATGATTGTATTATGTTCTCCAACTCTTGTTCATCCGTTAGTTGTATCCAATTCATTTTTTTAAGCTTAACGCCTAAGCTAAATACTTAAGCAGGTTCCAAAATAAGCAACGGTTAAATATCTTGTATTGTTCAGTATAAAAAACAAAAAAGTTGCAGAATTCTGCAACTTTTTTGTTTTAGCTTTCAGGCTTAAGCTTTTAGCTTAATACCAGATCTCTCCTTCTTTGGAATCATGCTTAGGGCGCTGATTTTTCTCTTTCATGTAATTAGCGTCTTCCAATCCTTCGGTCTTACCATATTTCTTAAGCATTTTCTTCCTGTATTTCTCCTTGGCAGCATATGAATTCTTCACTCTTCCGCCTTTGTAGACTGCGCTTGGATGCATTCCTTTCTTCACTTTCTTCACGATGATATCGCCTCTGTAGTTGGCCATATCCTTGCTCTTCTTCCTGATTTTCTTATCACGCTGATATAATGTCTTAACAAGAATATCCCCTTTATAATTGGCAACCTGTCTGTCCTTTTGTCTTCTCATTTTAGCTCTCTTCTCCAGCACATTTACAGGAATATCACCTTCATTATTAGCTATTCTCTTCATCTCCTTACGGTCAATCTCTCTCTTCACCACCATTGATCCAGAATTTTTTGGCCCCTGCATACGGGACTCATAAATTTTCATATCTCCCTCATACTTGCTCATCTGCTTGGTAAGCTTTCTGGTTTTTTCTCCTCTTACTATAACATAATTATCATGTTTAGGCCCCTGCATTCTGGAACTATAAGCGGTAACCTCTACGTCCCCGCTGTAATG
>JAIERY010000153.1 GCA_019746425.1 Cytophagaceae bacterium | reverse complement strand
AGCCTTGGTAACCTTTGCTTTCAGGTCATTAACGGCCTGTTCTTTTTCAGCCAGGACTTTCTCCAGTTCTTTTACCCGTGCTTCTCTGGCTGTGAGGTTGGCAGTCAATTCACCTATTTTTCTTTCTGATTCCAGTAATTCTTTTTCTCTTTTTGCAAGATCGGCGCTCAGTTTGGAAGCTTCTGCTGTACTTGTAGATTTGAGACGGTCGTGGCTTTTGAGAAGTTTCTCATAAGACTCATTTAAAGCTTTATGGTTTTTCAGTGTTTCTCTTAAAAGAGCACCTGTCTTGATAGTGTCTGCTATTACCTGAGTCAGTTCCTTATCCAGTTTAGTGCTCAGTGCATTTAATCTGTCGCGCTCTGCTTCTGCGGCTTTTAATTTTTCCTCACAGTCATTCTTTTCAGTTTCAAGGGCAACCTTCTTTAAATTCAGTTCATCGTACTTTTTTTTAGTTACACAGGAAGAATTGAAAAAGGATGCGAGTAGGATGACAGTAGTGCAATAGAGTATTTTGTTCATGGTTATGTAATTATTCCCTGAGCGAAATTAGTTATTTATTAAGATAAAAAAATAAATCAAAGCTAATTTTTCTTATAAAAATCGAATATGCATTTTATAATAAAATCCTGCTCCTCTTTTTCCATTGGATAATACAAAGGAAGTCTTAATAATAGTTTATGATATTTTTCAGTTTCCGGGAGTTTGCGCTTTCCGTGTACGGATTTATAAAAAGGACTTTGGTGCAATGGAAGGTAATGAAAGACAGCAATGATATCTTTGGCTTTCAGGAACTCTGTTAGTTGTTCTCTTTCTTTTGCTGAGTTACATAACATGTAAAAGAGCTGCCCGTTTACAGTAGTACCTTCCGGAATTACAGGCAGTCTCAGTTTACCTTTTTGTTCAAGGGAAATAAGTTCGTTGTAATATCTTTCCCATAGTAACACTCTCTTCTTCTGAATTTTTTCCAGATTCTCCAATTGCGCATACAGGAAAGCAGCTATTATTTCAGAAGGAAGAAAAGATGATCCCAGGTCAATCCATTCGTATTTATTGATCTCTTTCCTGAAAAACTTTGTGCGGTTGGTGCCTTTCTCCCTGATGATTTCTGCCCGCTCAAAATATTTTTTGTCATTGATCACCAGTGCACCGCCTTCTCCTGATATCAGGTTTTTGGTTTCATGGAAGGAGAAAGTGGCAAAATGGCCAAAAGTTCCCAGGGGTTTGTCTTTATAATAGGAGTTGAGTGCAAGCGCTGCATCTTCTACCAGAAATATTTTATGCTTTTTTACAAGAGCCATTATTTCTTCCATCTTACAGGCTATCCCGGCGTAATGAATGATTACTATAGCCTTTGTCTTTTTGGTGATCAGCTTCTCCAGGTCTTTTACTTCTATATTGAAAGTGCGCGGGTCAATATCTGCAAAAATAATTTTTGCGCCACGCAATACATAGGCATTGGCAGTGGAGACAAAAGCAAAAGAAGGCACTATCACTTCATCTCCTGGCTGAATGTCCATGAGAATAGATGTCATTTCCAATGCGTCAGTGCAGGAAGTGGTGAGCAAAACTTTTTTATATCCGTACCTTTCTTCTAAAAACTGCTGACATTTTTTAGAAAAGATTCCATCTCCGGAAATCTTCCCGTTTTCCACCGCTTCCCGGATGTACTCCAGTTCGTGACCAATTATAAAGGGTTTATTAAACTTGATCATTTTTAAAAAATAATATTTTAGATGAATTAAAGTTAAGGAATTTGCGCCAATTTGAAAGTTGTAAGGTTTGAAAGTTGAAAAGCTGGCTTGTTAGCCGATAACCTTTTAACTTTCAAACTTTACAACCTTACAACCAGGGATTAAACCTTTCAACTTTCTATTAGTCTAAATGTTGTTTAAAATTACCTGCTGATATTTTTTTATTCAATGACCGATATTGAAGATAAGGAATTACTTAAGCGATTCAGAGATAAGGCGACTCAAGGCTATGCTTTTAACCTGCTCGTAAGAAAATATCAGCATAGAATCTATTGGCACATAAGGCGTATGGTCATTGATCACGAAGATGCCAATGATGTGACTCAGAATACCTTTTTGAAAGTCTGGAAAGGGCTGGATGGTTTTAAAGAGGAATCTCAGTTATATACATGGATTTACAGGATTGCCACCAATGAATCATTGAGTTTTTTAAAGCAAAAGCGTACCCGGTTTTTTATACCTATGATAGATGTGGAACAGGATCTTGCTAAATCCCTTGAAGCGGATACTTATTTTTCGGGAGATGAGGTGTCTCAAAAACTTCAGAGAGCTATTTTAAAATTACCAGAAAAGCAAAGACTGGTATTTAATATGAAATATTTTGAAGATCTGACTTATGAGGAAATTTCTGAAATATTGAAAACATCTGTCGGAGCGTTAAAAGCCAGCTATCATCACGCGGTAAAAAAACTGGAAGAATACTTGAATTTAAATTAAACCTTACCTTTAGATATAAGTCTAAGAATTAAATGGAAGATAATAAGCATAACAGGGACGAAGAGGGTAAAATCCGGCATTTTAATGCAGGGAAAGAAAATCCCTTTAAAGTACCTGATGGATATTTTGAAAAGCTTCCTTCAACCCTGCAGGAAAGAATTTCTGAAGAAAGAAAAACCCTTGGGAAAGAACGTTTGGGATACCTGTTAAAGCCACAGGTCGCCATTTCAGGTCTGGTGCTTGCAGTACTTATTTTGTCGGGTATTTTATATTTACAAAAAGATACTACTCAGATTCCGGATCTGGTTGCTATGGCCAGAGATAAGCAAATCAAAAAAGACCAGGCCGGGCTTAAAGAATTAAATTCTCAGATAAAAACAGAGGATGTGAAAACCCGGCATATTGAAAATATCGAAGACGATGTTGTGCTCGAGGAAATTCAGGAAGAAATGATTCCTCAAAGGGAAGAAATGGTAGAAAACAATTTTCCGGGAACAGAAAAAGAAGAAATAGACTACTTGCTGGACAATGCAGATTTATCATTAATCATGGAAGAATTAAACAACAACTAATATGAGATATTTTGTTTCGTTTGCTATTTTAATTGTGCTGGTAGGTTTCAGCTTGTCTTTTGCACAGCAGGATAAAAAAGACCGGATAGAAGCGCTCAAGATTGCATTCATCACCAACAAACTGGAGCTTACTTCCAAAGAGGCCCAGGTATTCTGGCCGGTATATAATGAGTATGCCGATAAGCATGAAAAGCTGAGAAAGGACAGAAGACAGCAGTTTATGAATGTAAAAGACAATCTGGATGCAATGAGTGATAAGGATATAGAAGCGCTTGTAGACGGGGAAATGACTTTCAGGCAAAAAGAACTGGATCTTCAGAAAGAATACCATGCGCAATTCAAGCAGGTACTTCCTGTTAGGAAAGTGGCCAAATTATACATCGCAGAGGAAACCTTTAAAAGAGAGCTGCTTAGAAAGCTGCAGGAACAGAAAAAATAATTATATTCGGATACAACTTTTACCTGAAAAAGGCTGTCATATAAGCAAATAAGAGGATTTCTGGCATTTATTTTGAAGGAGCAAAGGTTACCAGCCGGCAGATGAAAGAATTAATGGAAGCTTATTTTTAATTATTATATCGCATATATCAATTCAAAACTATAAAACTATGAAACATATTTTTATTAAAACTACCGCTTTGGTAATGGTTGCAGGTTTAATGATGTTTTCCTGTAAGGATGCTGAAAAGCCTGATATGGATGCCAACACCACAGCAGATAATGCAAATTCCCAGGGCATGTTTGACGATGCCATGAAAGTGAGTGAAGACGCCTTGACTTCTAATGGTTCTGCGAAACTTGCCGGTGGCGGCACTGGTATTTCCTGTGCAACAGTTGATACCATCGTAATATCTGGTAACACCAAAAAATTTACTATTACTTTCACAAATACTGCTTGCTCTGATGGTAAAATAAGAAGTGGTACCATCACAGCAACACTGGTGGGAGCTACCTATAATACACCAGGCGCTACATTGGATATTGTTACTACAAACTATACCGTAAATGGAACTACTGTACAAGGGAGGAAAAAAATTACCTGTATGACCGGTGGAAATAATGCCGTACACAATATTGTAGTTTCCGATACTGCAGCAGCTCAATCTGGTTATGCAAAAATCACTTATTCCGGTGGTAAAGAGGCTTACTGGAAATCTAAAAGAACAAGGACTCTTTTTTCTGGCGGAGGTAATGGAACAATCACCGATAATGTATATGATATTTCAGCTACTTCTACGGTTGGAAATCCGGTAGCGGAAGGTATCAATAAAGAAGGTAGAAATTATGTAGTCAATATTATCAGCCCCATCAGAGTTGATTTCAACTGTTTTGCAAACAACACTGCCAGATATCCAACACAAGGGGTATTGGAATTGATACCTAACGGTAAATCTGCAAGAACCATTGATTATGGAAATGGTACCTGTGATAATATTGTGAAAGTGGGCGTGGGTGGAAAAACTTACACCGTGAACCTGAGCTACTAAAATTTAAAATACTTATCAACATATAGAAGTCCTTCAATTCATTTGAAGGACTTTTTTTATTTATTCCTTTCTCCCAATTCTTTTTGTTTTAATTTTGCTGGCTCAATATCCTAAAAATAGAATCTGTGGAAAATCAATTAACGACTGTAGAAACTGCAAAAAAACTCGGACTGCTGGAAGAAGAATTCGAAAAAATAAAACAAATACTTGGCCGTACTCCCAATTTTACCGAATTAAGTATATTTTCTGTAATGTGGTCAGAGCACTGCTCTTATAAAAATTCTATCGTCTGGCTGAAAACACTTCCTAAAGATTCACCAAGAATGCTTGCAAAAGCAGGTGAGGAAAACGCAGGGCTTGTGGATATCGGCGACGGACTTGCCTGCAGCTTTAAAATAGAATCTCATAATCACCCTTCGGCGCTGGAGCCTTACCAGGGAGCAGCTACCGGGGTTGGAGGTATCAACAGAGATATTTTTACAATGGGAGCAAGACCTATTGCGCAGCTTAACTCATTAAGATTCGGAAATCTCAACCTGGAAAAAACCAAATGGCTCGTAAGAGGAGTAGTGAAAGGTATCGGCGATTATGGAAATGCCTTTGGAATTCCTACTGTCGGAGGAGAAATATATTTTGATGACTGCTATAATGTAAATCCGCTGGTGAATGCCTTTTCAGCAGGTATTGTAGCCACCAACCAGACTGCAAAAGCAATTTCTTATGGGGTAGGCAATCCAGTATATATCGTTGGATCGGCTACAGGTAAAGATGGAATTCACGGTGCTGCCTTCGCTTCCAAAGATATTACAGAAGATTCAGTAAATGACCTTCCTGCTGTACAGGTGGGAGACCCTTTCCAGGAAAAATTACTTCTTGAAGCTACGCTGGAAGTAATTGCTACCGGTAATGTAATAGGAATACAGGATATGGGTGCTGCCGGAATTATCTGCTCAACTTCC
>JAIERY010000272.1 GCA_019746425.1 Cytophagaceae bacterium | reverse complement strand
TCCCGGTGAAATTTTAAAGAACATCAACCAGGAGGATCAAACCGTTCCTCAGGCAGTAGAGAAAATAATTCCCCAGATTGAAAAGCTTGTATTGCAGATCATCCCCCGCATAAAAAACGGCGGCAGGCTTTTTTATATTGGGGCCGGCACCAGCGGAAGACTCGGAATACTCGATGCATCAGAATGCCCTCCTTCTTTCGGAGTTTCAGACCACCTTGTAATAGGCATCATTGCCGGCGGAGATATCGCCATTCGTCATGCAGTGGAATTTGCAGAAGATGACAAAGAGCAGGCATGGAAAGACCTTCAGAAATTTAATATCAATTCAAAAGATACCGTTATAGGGATTGCTGCTTCAGGCACTACTTCTTATGTAATAGGCGGACTCGAACATTGCCGGAAAAATAATATCCTCACAGGATGCGTCACCTGCAACACAGGAACTCCTCTTGCTGCGCAGGCAGACTTTCCTATAGAATGTGTGACAGGACCAGAGTTTGTTACCGGCAGCACCCGTATGAAAGCAGGAACCGCACAGAAACTGATCTTAAATATGATCTCCACTTCTGTGATGATCCACCTCGGAAAAGTAAGAGGAAATAAAATGGTAGACATGCAGCTAAGCAATAACAAGTTGGTGAAAAGGGGAATTAAAATGCTTATGGAAGAGTTGAAGATAGAAAAGAATAAAGCTGAAGAATTGCTCCATAAACATGGCAGCATACGGAAAGCCATAGACTGGCACAAAAAAAATGCAGGAAATTGAACCATTTTATAACTGGGAAAAGTTTTACTCCTCCAATGAAGATGAAAAATCTCCTTTCTTTGGTGTAGAGTATAATATGCAAACCTATACCAATGACATCTACGGATATTACATACATCCGCTCTGGGATTACATCGGCTCCGAAACACTTTACATCAAAATACTTTACGCCAATTACAATGAAGGCTATGCCATGATTGAAATGTTCGGCGAATGGAATGATACGCTGCACAACGACATCATGCACCTGAAAAGAAATGTCATAGACATGATGGTGAAAGAAAACATCACCCGCTTCATTCTCATTGGTGAAAACATTTTAAATTTTCACGGATCAGATGACTGCTATTACGAAGAATGGTTTGAAGATGTGGAAGACGGGTGGATTGCGGGAATTAATTTCCGGGACTTTGTATATGAGGAATGGAAAAAATACAACATCGATTCTTATATCAACTTCGGCGGCAACCTCGATATCACCGGCTGGCGCACCATGAATCCTAAATCGCTTTATGAAATGGTGAGTGGATTGATGGTGAGAAGATTGCAGTAATATTTACACGTAATTATTTTCATTTTTTATCCCCTCCGGATTATATCATACATTACACCATTAACATACTTATCGCTCCACGGCCGCTGGGCCGAATTATCACTTCCCAAAACTGAATAAAATCCGCGCGCTATCCATCCCTACTTCGTCCTAAGATTTTATAAGGTTTTGTCCAGCGATAATTGTATCAAAAAATATTAGAAATTGATAACAGCCCATGCGTTAGGCTTGGTTTAAGCTTAGGATGGAATAGCGTGGGTTGTGAGGCTTAAACCTAAACGCCGTTGCATGGGCGAGGCCCAGCGGCCTGAGCGAAAAGTATATTTGATATGGAATGTAATTAATATTCGCTGCAAAACTCGTATAGTTAATGACACCTGCAGCATAATATAAAACATGGACCTGTGGACTATTGACCATCGACTAATCAAAACAAACTCATTTGCAGCAGCTCCACCTGTGCCGCTTCGGGAATATAAAACCTTCTTCCTGTTTTAACTTCTTTGCAGATTGCACGTGTTCTTTTAATGCTTTCCTTGATAAAATATTTTTTATTGAAACAGAAGGTCGCTCCTTTTCCAATCTCTGATAAAAACATTAAATCTTTTTTGGCATCATGCTCGCTCAGCGCCTTGAGCAGATTAATGTCTGAACAGGAGGAAGCTTTGGGGTTTACAAGATATACTTTCAGCGCCTGGAGTATTCCGGAAGGGAAAGTTTCTTCGTTCATCACCGGGACCAGCAGTTTTTTAAATTCATTCTTCCATTCCTCTCCATGAGGCTTGATATTATTTCCATACTGAAGCTGAACATTCAGATGGGCTACTTCATGCAGGAAGGTTACCAGGAAAGTAAACTTGTTAAGGTCTCCATTGACAGTAATGGTATGGGATTCCTCCGCGATATAATACCGGTAATCGCCAAGTTTGGTGGCTCTTTTTTTAGTGACCTGAAAATTGAATTTGAAATTATTCCAGAGAGAGTAGCAGTAAGAGACGCTGTGAGAAGGGATATGCTTTTCCAGTAATGGTAAAATCATGGACAAATTTAATTATTTACTTAAGAAGCTTTATAGCATACTCAAAAAAAAAGCCCTTCTAAAGGGCTTTAATTTCTTAACGTGAGGACACTAATTATTTTTTTGTAGTGTCAGCAGCAACTGAATCAGACTTAGCAGAATCAGCAGGAGCTACTGGAGTTGGATCTGCAGCAGGCATAGAGTCAACTTTAGCTGAATCAGCATTTGTAGTCTCACCTTTTTTCTCACAAGCAACGAATGTGAAAGCCGCTGCTACGAATAATAACGCGAATAATTTTCTCATAGTAAATAAAAATTTAACGTTTAGTTTTTAAGATTTTAGTAATAAGTTTTAAAAGGAGTCACAAATATAGGGATATTTTCAAATTTGCAATATACCCCAGCCAAATTTTTATAAATTTTTTAGATAGGATTCTCCTATGAGAAGTAATTTCAGAGAAGAAAGACATGAAAAATCAGGGGTCCTCATTTGCATCATTTTTTATTCAGACTACAATGTTAAATTGCTAAAAACCAGCTAATTAACAAGAAATATAAGACTTATTTTTCCCTGAAGACCAAGCTCACCGGCACCCCTTCGAAATCAAAATTCTCCCGCAGCTTATTCTCAAGGTAGCGCTCATAAGAAGCATGCACGTACTGGGGCAGGTTGCAGAAAAAAGCAAAAACCGGGGTATGAGTAGGCAACTGAGTCACATATTTGATCTTTACATATTTTCCTTTGATCGCAGGAGGGGGATAGGCTTCAATCACTTTCAGCATTACATCATTGAGCTGGGAAGTAGGTACCTTTTTTACCCTGTTATGATAGATCTCAATGGCTTTTTCGATGGCCTTGAAGATCCTTTGCTTTTCCAGTACAGAGACGAATAAAACAGGTATATAATGCATTTCTCCCAGTTTTTTCCTGATCTCCTCCTCATATTTTTTGGAAGTATTGCTGTCTTTCTCTACCAGGTCCCATTTGTTGACCAGTATGAGCATACCCTTTTTATTCTTATGTGCCAGGCCTATGATATGCATATCCTGCGACTCCAGTCCCTGTGCAGCATCGATCATGATAATGGCAACATCGGAGTCTTCCAGCGCCCTGATAGACCTCATTACCGAATAAAATTCAATATCTTCCTTCACCTTGGCCTTTTTCCTCAGACCGGCTGTATCGGTAATGATGAATTCCTTACCGAAGGCATTGTACCTGGCATTAATAGCATCACGGGTAGTACCTGCAATATCAGTGACAATACTTCTCTTTTGTCCGATGAGAATATTTAGAAATGATGACTTCCCTACATTGGGTCTGCCCATAATTGCAAGCTTGGGAATTCCCGCATCTGGATCTTCGACACCCTCATCCTGAAAATACTTAATCACTTCATCCAGCAATTCACCCGTCCCGCTGCCGCTCTGAGAAGAAATAGGAAAAACTTCTCCCATACCCAGGTTGTAAAATTCACTGGCCATATGAGCTCTTGTGATATTGTCAGCCTTGTTGGCCACCAGCAGCGTAGGCTTTTTAGATTTACGTAAAATCTTCGCGAAGTCTTCATCCAGAAAATGCACTCCGTCGTTGGCATCTACCAGGAATAAAATCACCGTGGCCTCATCCAAAGCCAGCTGCACCTGCTCCCTGATCGCCTCTTCAAAAATATCATCCGACCCTGTGACATACCCGCCTGTATCAATTACCGAAAAATATTTCCCAGACCACTCGCTGTGCCCGTAATGGCGGTCGCGTGTTACGCCAGACATATCATCCATAATAGCTGCACGACCTCCTACCAGACGATTAAAGAGTGTGGATTTTCCAACATTCGGCCTTCCTACGATCGCAACTATATTAGACATGAGTGTAAATTTTCAAAATTGAATCGCAAATATAGGTAAAATTGGCGGGTATTGTTTCAGCCGGACAGAAGTTTACCTCAACTCTATCTTTTTCCAAACTCAAAACCCAGGGCTTTCGATTCTTTCTTTTTGCCGACTTTGAATCTCACGTATAAAAAGTTATCCTCGATGGCTACTGATGGATTTGTATCAAGCAGAACATATTCTTTGCTGATCTCATTGATTAATTCCTCAGGGTCGAAAACAGATACGGATTGATCGTTGAATTTAAGTTCCAGTTTTTTGGTATAAAGGCTGATGTAATTCATAACTAAACAATATCTTAATTGTATTATATTAAATTTATAAGAATACAAATCAACGCCGATATGAAAGTATTGTTTTTAATTTCCCTGGCTGCCATTTTAAATTATCAGGATATGTCTTTTGTCGCCGGACCGCACCAGAATGCAGGCAAAGAAAACTCCCTGACCTGAAAGTAACAGAGGTGGACTTTAAGCAATGGGATACTATTACTAGCACAAATTCTTATGTCAGTGTAAAAATAAAAAATGCAGGCATCACCTCCAGCTTTCCCACCATCGTTAGGCTGTATGACCTGGACCTGAAACATGTGGAGGAAAAAAATTAATAGTGCCGAAAGACGGTTTGGCCATGCTGAAAGATGATGAGCTGCAGGATGATGGAAATTATATGATGGTTGAAAATGTGCCGGTGCTCAAACCGGGAGAAGAGGTTACGATCATTATTACCGTAGCAAATTACTGGATATTTGATCCGAATATTGAAGCAGCAGCAGAAGCAGATCCTAAAAACACGGTGAAGGAAAGCAATGAGACGAATAATACAGGTTTTCTGTTTATGAATGGATAGATTAATTATTCCTTTAACAACATAGAACTACCAGGCCATTTTTAACCACAGAGAACACTGAGATTTACACAGCGATTGCAGAGAACGGACTCTGTGTTCTCTCTTTTTCCTCTGAACATCTCTGTAGTTTATATTATTTTACTGATATGTTAAATTACATTTCTATTTCAATACTCCGGCTTCTTCCGGTTCTGCTTCACATCTTTTCTTTTCAGCTTATTGTCTATTCTTTTCTTAACAGAAGACTTCGAGGGTTTAGTTGCTTTTCTTTTTTTCTTTTCTTTAAAACAGGAAGCGAGTAAGAAATAAAATTTTTCAATCGCCTTCTGCCCGTTGTGCTAAGTCTTCTTTTGACTTAGTACTTTGAATGAAAGATAAGTTTATAACTTATCAAAAGTCCGAAGGA
>JAIERY010000171.1 GCA_019746425.1 Cytophagaceae bacterium | reverse complement strand
CTTGACCAGATGGTAAGGACGCGCCTACGAATAATAAAATGGCGAAACTGGAAACGGATAAGAACAAGGATTGCCAATCTGATAAAACTAGGAATAGACAAGTCAAAGGCATATCAATGGGGCAACAGTAGTAAAGGAGCGTGCAGAATAGCACACAGCCCGATACTGACAAGGACACTTACTTCAAGTTATTGGGGTAAGCAAGGTTACAAGGGCTTCTATCATTACTATTGGCAAACTGATGGACAACAATCAATGTTCTGACAAACCGCCGTATACCAGACCGGTACGTACGGTGGTGTGAGAGGACAGGTAGCCCAATAAGGGCTATCTTCCTACTCGATCTTTAACCAAGCCGTTTCGCGCAAGCTGTCAGCCTCATGTTCGAGGCACTGCCGGCATAGTATGGCTCCAAGCCATGCTATGCCTATTTTTCCTGGCAGAATGCAGCATGAGTAATATAGGGAAATTTTCCGTTCTCATTATGCTCAGAAGTAGCCGAGCAGGTTGTTTTGTCTTGTACTAATCTTAGGAGATTTTTATATGAACGTGGTCTGTGGATAGATAAACATTGACTTTTGTTATACAAATGATTTACTTGCCTTCTCAGCTATGCTTATGGAAATATATTTTTTGAAATGCTTTTTTGTGTCAAGTCACGGCTGATTTTGACGATTTGAATTTTTTTTAAATAAATTTTTCACTTAAACGATCAGCCAAATGACACGACTACTACGAATTAGTCTGGTGCTTTGCATGTTATTCATGTGGGGAGCCAGTTTCAGCCAAACTCAGGAAAATTACTGGGTGCTTTCACCAAAAAAAGTTGACTTTACCGGTGCTTCTCCTTCAGGGACGAATTTGCCCATGACGGTTTCCAATGCGACTTACGTTACTGCAAATGCTGCCTACAAAGAAGATGGATCATATTTCTTCATCGTACGCAATGACACTATTTTTAATAGTTCCGGCACGTATGTTGCAAAAATGCTGAACCGGAATGGAATGAGCGGAAGAATCTATACCGATATTCAACAGGAAATAGCAATTGCGCCAGTTCCTGGAACTTGCAGTGATTTCTATATTATCTACATTAAGTATGACATGAACACTATCAGCGGATGGGGTTTGCTTTACACAAAAGTTTCTGTGAGTGGCGCAGGCGTGGTAAGTGTAATCACAAATAGTCAACTCGTCGCAGAATACAGCGGGGATTTCGGTGGTATTGCTTTGTCTAAATATGTAGGTGGAATCAGCGGAAGAAAATTGTACGCTGGTGGAGCCGCTAATTTAGATGAATACTATGTTACTTCTTCTGGAATCAGTTGGAACAGAAGCATAGTCGCGTTGAGCACAAATAATACTCGCAATATGCTTGAGTTGGAATTGAATCATGCAGGAACTATGCTGGCGTGGGGATCAAAAAACAGCGCTAATGTTTACACTGTGGACATTTCTGGTTCAGCACCTTACTCGATTACAACAAGAGCGATTTCAGGCCCGGTGAACGTAAGGGGTGTAGAATTTAACCCTGCCGGAACCTACGTATATGCTTCAACCAATGGCGGAACTGCCGGAGTGTATAAAGTTAATGTAAGTACAGGTACGACTTCTTTATTAAGCAGCAGTACCAATTAAAATAACACACACATCGAACTTGCTCGTGATGGCTATATGTACATGGTAAGCAGTTCAACGAGCCAATTGGGAAAAATTGATCTTTCAAGCGATGCTATTTCTGCTTCGTCTTATACGAATACGATATACAGCACAGCCAGCTCCGGGCCAATGAATTTCGGACTATACAGATTGCCCGATCAGGTAGATGGTGAAAATTACTACAGCTTCCGTGGTGTGGATGTTGCGGTTATCAGTGCAAACACTATTAACGGACAGGCCAATGCCAATCCAAGCTGGAACAGTTTCTACAATTGCGTAGCGATCAATCAATCGGTTACTGCAACAGGTTCTCAGGGTCGAATCATCCTTACAAAAGTTGATGCAAGTAAAAACCCGATTGTAGGTGGCGGTGCTTACTCAGCAACAACAACTTGGAGCACTATTGCTAGTCTTAGCGCAGATTTGCGTACATTTTCTGGAACAAGCAATGAGCTGCAAAATAACAATGGCTATTATAAATTGGAGGTGCAGGTAAAAAATTCATGTGATGTAATTACTTCTGTTATATGGTGGCTACAGATCAATGCAGCTCCTACCGCCGCTTCAATTACTTTAACACTTAATGACTATGCAACAGTTGGTGTACCGGATGCGCCGGTGCAAACTGCACCCGGTTTGGCTTTGGGTATCTATTCAGGAAGTTTTAACCTGAACAATAGTACCGGCACTGTCACTTTCTGGCAGATTCAAATTGATGAGGTGACAAATACGGGAGCATTTGTCCGTACTATTCTTCCGACCGCAACATTTAATGTTTCAGGGGTAAGCGGATTAACTGCGGTGAATTTTAATACTCTTAATATTCCGGCAATAGGTGCGCCTGTAAATTGGGCTGGTGGAACAGGATTCTTTGCGAATAAAGCTTTTGGATTCTATTACAAAATGACAATGACGGTTGGAAATGATTGCGGAAGCTCCAGCAATTGGTCTTATGTAAAATACGACTGCTTCTGTAAAATGGGTCAGTTTATTGCTAGCAATGACAATGGTAAATTCGTGACAACTTATCCGAACCCATTTGACAGGCAGTTAACAGTAAATGTACCTGACGGTGATATTGTAAAATTTTCAATCATTAATCCTTTAGGAAGCGTACTTTATGAACGTGAATTCAGCGGATCAGAAACTACAGGAGGTGTTGTGCAGGTTGAGACTGCTGAATTGCCAAGAGGTGCATACATTTATAAAATGGAAGCTAATGGTGAATCCGTTACCGGACAGATTATAAAATAATAGCTGGTTGGTTAAAATTAAAAGTCCCTGCAAAGTGCAGGGACTTTTTTTCATTGTAGCCATTAACAGGATTCGTGGAAAAGGGTTTATACTAAAAGCGGTAAATGTTCGTTGTCAAATGCACCCATTGTTTTTTAGCAGCTATGCACAGAGTTTGCGTATTTGTGTTTGTGTTATTTCTTCCAGTCCTCAGTAAGGCTCAAAACCTGGTTCCCAATCCAAGCTTTGAAGAATATTGGCCATGCACCAATAATCGTCCTGATATTCCCGGCTGTTATTCTTCCTGTAATGCAGGATCTTTGCCTACCCCGGCTAATCTTCTGAATTCCGCTACAAAGTATTGGAAGGCCGCTACTTTAGCAAGTGTTCAATATCTGACAGCTTGCAATGTTGCAATCAGCCTCGATGATAATATTAATTATTGGTATCAACCCCGATCCGGCACTGCTCATATTATTATTCATACTTATGGGACTTATAATTCACCAGGATACCCTGAAGTTCGGAGTTATGCTACAGTTGCCTTATCAGAACAACTACAGACAGGATGCAGGTATGAAATCACCTTTTATGCTAAACGTGCTAAGGATAAATATTTCGGCGGAGCGCCTTATCATTCAGGAATAGCTACTGACGGACTTGGTGCTTATTTTTCTAGTGATAGTATATGCAATGATTCAACCACAACTCCTTTATATAGTCTGATTCCGCAGATGCAAAATCCAGCCGGGCAAATGGTTTTCGATTCGATAAATTATGTCAAAATTTCAGGAATTTACACGGCATTAGGCAGCGAAAAATATTTGACGATAGGAAATTTTAAAAACAACACCAATACAGTAACATCAAAACCAGCTTTTCCGGGTCATACTGCCGGAGCATATTTTATCGATGACGTTTCTGTAATAAAAATAATTCCACAGCTCAAAATAGGTAATGGAAATAACCTTGCCATCTGTGAAGATTCCACAGGCATATTAACGGCAACTCCCGGCTTTGATAGTTATACTTGGTCTACCGGCGCGGCGTCACCGAACATTACTACAGATACAGCCGGACAGTTTTGGGTAAAGGGTGATTATGGATGCGTGAGTGTCTATGATACAATGCAGGTATTTATTCAGCAACCATTCACTGCCCCCTTTGAAATAATAGGCGACACTTTCATTTGCGAAATGAATAACACGCAGATCACAGCCACACCCGGATACGAAACCTATCTGTGGTCCACCGGCTCAACGTTAGATAAAACTTATATTTATTCCGAAGGCACTTACTTTGTGAAAGCAGATTACGCTTGTGGTTCAGCCGGGGATACTATTTATGTCGATGTGTACGAACCTCCCGCTTCACTTATCCTTCCTGCAAAAAATGATACTGTTATCTGTAATGGCAGTTCAATTACGTTATACACGATTCCCGGTTTTCATTCTCATTTGTGGAATACTTTCGGTGCAGATCAATATGATTCATCAATTACGGTAAACACCGCTAAACTTTTTTACGGAGCAGCTATTTCGCCGGAAGGATGCCGGGTAAGGGACAGTATTGAGATAAAAATAAGTGATCCTCCGCAGGTAAATTTGGGAAATGATACTACAGGTTGCAAAGAGCGTCCTGTACTGCTTTCTGCTGAAATACATGCAGTGGAAAGTATTTTATGGGATGACGGGAACACGCAGGCACAACGCGAAATCACTAATGCCGGAATTTACAGGATAAAAGTAAAAAATTCCTGCGCTACTGCTTCAGATACAATTGAGGTGAATCTTGTAAGCTGCTCTCTTTTTATTCCCAACCTAATCACTACAAATGGTGACGGGAAAAATGATGAGCTGCAAATTCTCACAGCAGTTGAAAGGCCGCTACAATTGGAAATATACAACCGGTGGGGCCAGGTTATATTTGCCTCTAAAATTTATAAAGACAATTGGGGAAGTAATGTCGAACCCGGTATCTATTATTACCACCTATATGATGAACTGTTGAATCAACGCTCTAAAGGATGGATCGAAGTGCGTTAATATTTTGGTAATGCAATTAAAGACTTTTAACGAAGCAGATAATTTTTTCATCCCATGAAATTTGAAGTATTTAAAAATTATGTTCCCGGCATAGTCGAAGTCACACTGAAAAATGGAATCATACTTAAAGGATTAATCACATCTCACTCTTTCGATAAAGAAACGATGACCGTAATAGCGTTTAATGTCATGACTGAAACTGAGACTATTGGCGTAAAATCGGATGATGTGAAGGAGATTACTAAAAGCAATTGAGATACCCTTGAGATTTATTTAAGTAATAGCGAATTGCGTATGGAGCAAATTTGAAAATGACGAAAGCATTCTTCCTCCGACCCAGGGCTACCCACCTTTTCAATTATTACTTTGTATTGCTCAAAATTAAACTTAGGGTTTGCTTCCGTATCATCGAATTCTCCATTCTGTCGAAGTTCCTCAATAAACGTCTCCGTGGCCTGTCCCCAGACAGGCCACACACTTACGCTAAAATTAAAATGACCATATAGTGAATTAAAATACA
>JAIERY010000100.1 GCA_019746425.1 Cytophagaceae bacterium | reverse complement strand
AACCCTTCTCTTGAAAGGATTTTGTCATTTCTCTTGTTCCATAATCTCTAGCTTTAATGTGAGTGTAAACAATAATTTTTTCGTCTTTGTGTTTGTTGAAAATTTCAGTCAACTGATTCTTTTTCTGTTCATTATTTTCAACTTGCTCTAAAATGTTTAGATGGAGGTTTGGTCGAATGAGCGTCTTGCTAATGAAAATATTTTTATCACTAATATTTAAGTCAGTGCAAATTTCATCTTTGTCCTTTGGGTTTAATGTTGCTGTTAAGCACAATATAGGGGGAGTGGTAATTTCACCATAAATTCTTTGAATAAACAAAGGGATAGTCTTATAGGCAGGCCTGAAGGTATGCCCCCATTGAGATATACAATGTGCTTCATCAATTACAATTAAACCAATTTTTGAACGGTGCTTTTTTAGAAGAAACTCAAAGTAGCCATCAGATAAAATCTTTTCAGGTGAAATAAAGATAAATTGGGGTAGTTCAGTTTCTTTAAATGTCTTTCTTAACTTGTTGAATTGCGTCTTCAAATCTCCTAAACTGCTGTTATAGCATAATGTATTTATTCCCTGTTCTTCAAGTCGTTTGTTTTGCTGTTTCATTAAAGCAAGTAAAGGAGAAATTACCACCGTTGTCTTTCCTGTTTGAAGGCCCGCAACTTGATAAATTATTGACTTACCTCCGCCAGTAGGCATAAGACAAAGTGAATTTTTCCCATCTAGTAAATTTACGATAACTTCTTCCTGAATATCTTTAAAGTTATCAAAACCAAAATAAATTTTAAGAATTTCTTTGTTCGTCATCTTGCATCCTCTTGGTCTCCGCCTGTCATTGTAATGATAACATCATATTTCAAATCCCAGATTTTGGACATGAATGAATTAACATGAACAAATCTGTTATCGTCATCTAAGGTATATTTATATTTTGCGCACAGTTCTTTTAATTTTCTATATGTCCGCAAGCCATAGAGAATAAATAAATCATAAGGATACCAATAGTTTTGGTCAATGAGCATATTGCGGTTGTTTCTTCTATTACTTGCCTCCTTCAAGTCATTAATCATAATGAATTCGTTGCTGCCACTTGGCAAGCCAAAATGTGCACAATCCGAAAGAAAGTAAAAACCATAAAGGGTATTTTTGTTTGCACCTAAAAAATATTTAGAATTTAGATAGAATAAAACTGAAGATTTTATTCCCATTCCAATTACTCCAGGAACATTGTAATCATCATCTTCGTTTAGTACAAAAAGTTTTATCAAGTCTTTAGGATCATTGAATTTTCCAAATTCTATCGGATTAGTTTCGTCAATATACTCATTCATGAAATCAGTCAAATTAAAAAAAATGGAGTAAACATCTGCTGCTTTTGAAGTAGCAAAGCGTTCTTGCCATTCGTACATCATTTCCCTTTTTGAATTCCTTGCTTTCAAGATTACAGGCACTTTAGTGCTTAATGCAGATTTGAATGACTTCGGGTCGTCTTCGTCTTCAAATTCGTGCATACTCTCTTCAGAGAAAAATTTTTTATATTTAACTTCTTCTTTTTTATAGTGATACAATCCATTTTCAAAAATATCTGAAAGCCGTTTCCTTATATCAGGCCCGGACGATTGCACTTTGAAAGAACTGTTTTGCTTTAGTACTGCTAGTTCATCTCCATCATTGATTATTTTTTCAAAGTAAATCGGAATATTTTTTTCTATTGATTTCCAAACTTCTTCAATATGCTCTGAAATTTTTATTTTATTAAAATCTGTTTTTTCTGTGTTTGCAATGTTTGAACGACGCATATTTTTTATTCTAAAGGTTAAGATTAAGTTCTGAAACTGCAAGTTTATGATAAAATGCAATTCGATTCTTTTTGATTTTTGCTTTATTTTCTATTGCTTCCATAGCTATTGCAAAATCTGTTTCCACTGGATTGTTCAACAGTATAAACAACCCTTGTTTTGCCCTTGAACATCCTATGTAAAGTCGGTTGCGATAATGTTTATCTGAATAACTGGCAACATTGACATCAACCAAGATAAGATAACCAGCTTCAAGCCCTTTAAAATCATCAACTGTGTTGAAACATATTTTTCCTTTTGCTAAAAACTTTGAAATAGGTCTTCCACAAATTGAAGTTTTTAATTGCAAAATAGAATTTGAAATATCGTTCATTGTCAGCAAAACAATATCTTCTGGATTCGCTTTTTTATCTCTTACTAAATGGTTAATTATTTTTTCGATTAACTGTAAACCTTGAACAACATTTCCATATTCAGCAATAAAGGATTGCTCACCTTTTACAGGTGAGTTACAAAATGTTTTGCTATCCAGTCCAATATTTCTTGCGGATGTTCTAGCAATCTCTTTTGTATTTCTACAATTTGTATGAAGAGTAAGTTTACAGTCCGCATTATTGGCCCACTCTAATTCCTCTTGCTGATAAATACTTTGATTTTTGTCATAAAAAGCATAAAAATTACCTTCTGTTATTTCTTGCAGAACTTCAATAAAAAATGAATTAAAATCCTGTGCTTCATCAATAATTACATGTTTATAATTCCATTGCTTTTTATTGTCAAGTAAATAATCCGAAAGTTTTTCAGTTAGGATATTCAGTGTTGTATCCTCCGTATAAGTGATAAATTGGCTTGCCAATTCATACACTGTTTTAAAGTGAACAAATTTTATTGAATTGTTCTCTTCTAAATGTCTTTTTAAGGCTTCATTATAACATAAGAAAAGTACTTCTTCATTTTTTACTCCAAGTCGGTTGGCCTTTTCTAAAGCTAGCATTGTCTTTCCCGTCCCTGCACTACCTGAAATTACTGCCGTTTCTTGTTCGTCTAAAAAGGCCATTAATCTGGCCTGATCTCTGGTAAGAGTAATGAACTGTCTTTCTCTGTTTTCAAAATTTGTGCGGACGGACGGAACGGATGAAAACTCAGGAGCAATAATGAATTTTAAACGATCAAATGATGTCTTACTTAAAGGCGGCTTATTGAAGCGATTATTCCAATATCTGAAGGTATTCTCAATTGCCGTCTGTGGCTTGCCAAGTGTGTTGAAATCAAATAATAATTCAGCAGCATAGTGTGGTGGCATTGGAAACTTCCATTCAATTGAGGGATACCAAACCGCATGGCAAAGCAAACAGTCTTTGATTGGAGGATTTTGATTCTCCAATAACTCAAGAAATTTGAATTTGCTAGTGTCTGCTTGTACAAGCGGATCTAAAATCTCTTTTTCAATTTGGGTAGTTCTATTCATTTGAAACCATTGCCTTCCCTCTGTTCTGATATAACCAGACTTTACCTCAATAACTAAAATTCCTAAACTTCGGTGCAGAATTAAAAAGTCAGCTTCACCTTGTGACTTGTATTTGGAATTTACCCAACGCACTGAATGAAATACAATATAGTTGTCATCCAAATCAGATTGCAAAGAATTGAAAATAGCTTTTTCACCTTCGCTGCTATTTTCAAATGGTATATGAGGTATCATTAGAGCCATATCCGCTAGTTTTTGATAGGTACAAATTGTGTTACGTTAAATTGTTCCTTTTTTATCTAAGTCATTAAGTTTTGACATGAGTTTATTTAATGGGTTAATTTGTTTTTGAATAGCATAACAATAAAATACTTCAATATCCAATTCTTTGCATTTTTCAAGTATTGTGGTGCTAGGTAGGAAACGACTTACTAAAATAGATTTGGATATGATTCCACCATAGGTTTGTTTAACAACCCTCATTTTATTTATATCTTCTTGTTTTACATTGCCAGATTTGCATTCCACAAAAAATAATTTTTTACCTGAATTTAAAAGAATGTCAATTTCATTTTTTGGAGTTTGCTTATCTGTTTTAAAGGGGAGTTCACATTTTATAAGTATTTCTTTAACTTTATTCCATTTGGTAACCTCTTCTGCTACCAATAATTCCCACCATGCCGCATTAAAAAATAAATCAATTATATTTTTAGAGTTAAGACTTATAAGATTTTTGCCCTTGATAGAGGCTTTAATATTATTAGTGTCCCAACTTAACTCTATTCCATTAGTGAGAACTTCTTTACCTTTTAAAGGTACTTTTTTATTGTTGCCGTTAAATTTCTTCCTGATATGGCTTGTAATGCTTGTATATCGCTTGTCATTATTAGCAAACGATTCAATAATGCGAGCCATCTTGAAATCTTCACTAGAATAGTCAGTCAAATTACTTGCTGAAAAAAGATGATGGCCACTTAAATCGAAGAATTCTTGAATTGACAACTCAGTTTTAATCTGTTTCTTTTCATAGGTTGGTAGTTCCAATAAAGAATCATCTTGATTTATATAAAATCCTTTAATTTTTTTTTCATGAATAATTGCCTGGGCTGCCAAAACCATAATTTTAGTCCCACTTGTTAAATTAAAAGAAACCTCATCGCCACTATTAAATTTTTCAATTATTCTTTCGCAAACGGCTTTAATTGAATAAAAATCAAAAGCATTACAGTTGTATTCAGATATAGGAATATTGGTCAACAGAGGTTTTAAAATAGATATATTGCTTTTTGATTCATTTGATACTATAAAATGCACTTTATCTGGATTAAATTCCTTGATCCCAACATAAACAGGTAATAATTGACCACCTACTAAAGAAATTTGATGTCTCATTTAATAAATATTTCTGGTTGATTCTTATTTGGATTATATACAACATTTAGAATTTCGGAGCCAGGCATTGGCTTTCTTAGGTCTTTAATATATTCCGCAAAATCCACATAAACAATTCTACATCCATAGTCTTTCCCAAATATAGCAGCAGAGGCTACCATAGATTTTTTACCACCTGAAATATCTAAAGTTATTTGAGATGAAGGATTCAAAACCAGTTGCTCTTTAAGGGCTTTGTATAAGGTGTCAAATGTCTCATCTCTCAAATAAACCATTTCAAAATTGGACTCAAGGTACTTTTCAAGATAATCATTTCCATCACTCTGCTTATTCGTTGTAAATATCACATGAGTTTCCGGTTCAATTGTTTTTGCAGTCAATATGATTGGTTCAGGAGAAAAACCTAATATTGAAAATAATATCCCACCTTTAGGTAAAATATTTTCATGTTCTTCTTTAAAATTATCTATAACTACGGCAAAGAGTTTTTCAAAATATATCTCTTGCGCCTTTTCAAAACTTCCAGACCTGGCTAAATTCAGCCATTCACTTAAATATGGTATTTGATTTTCCATTATTTGAAAACTATTTTAAGATTGAAATATTTGAGTATATACTTTTCTAAATCAAAACGGGGATTTTCTCTTGCAATGAGCAAAATCGTATTTTCTTTTGATTTACATTTATAGTATGAATTTCCGGCTATTAAATACTCCGCATCTTTCAACTTACCATAAAATAATGGTAGTTGGGAAAGTTCTTTTTGAT